>DAOVFR010000057.1 GCA_030672805.1 Candidatus Krumholzibacteriota bacterium | reverse complement strand
GCCGCTGGAGGCAAGATTGGCATGCCGGAGCTCCCTGTCGTTGAATCTGAAAAAGCGGTCCGGAGCATCGCCGGCAAGCAGTGAAAAGACACTCTCGACTGCAAAAATGCATTCCAGACCATCTTCCTCCGGCTCGATCGTGTACTTCACCTCCAGCGCCGGGGAAGACGGGGACATGTGTATATGCTTTGCCAGCGTCACCGGAACGGGGCGCCCGGATATCGATACGGTTCCCTTCCGCTCGAGCACAAATCGCCTCTGCTTGCCGCGCCCTGTTTCCCCGATGTCGTAATCACCGTGAAGAAAATCACCCAACTCACTGTACGAGGCTCTCGCGAACGACTCGAGCCCCTCATCGGAACCGATGAAATGGTCGAGCAGCGAGGACCTCGGATGGAAATCGTACGAAAGATACCGTTCAAGGTCCTTTTCCTTCGACGTGAGAACGTTATGGATGCTCATCGGCTTCCCGGTCTGTATCCCCGATCCATCCTCGAGGTGCTCGAGTTTATGGTGGTAGAGTTCCTTCCTCCTCGTCAGCGTATCGGTCAGGTTGAAGGGGGGTACAAGGATGTCAAGCTCGCGGAGGGTTCCTCCACGCCTCTTGAATATCGCCTTCATCACGGGGGACGAGAGGATCAACTCCGTCACGCCGTCACCGTCGATGTCGGCCTCGAGCGAGTCGAGATACGTGTCCGACGCGGCCTGTGCATGCTCGACCGCGCGTTCGGCCATGATCAGATGTGTAAAAACCGCGCTTCGGAGATGCGGAAGGTACAGCCCCCCGAAGAGTCCATGCCAGTACGCGCAATTGCACTGCGCCTGATACAGATCGTTTCTCGCCGCAGTGTAAATATCGTCCTTTCCATGTTCATTCCGGTAGTTCTCGACGAGGGAACTCACGTGCATCATACGCTTATGCATCCAGTTGCTCTCCTCGTACTTGACGAGAAAATTGCGCCAGAATCCCCCGCGGACCATCTCGGAGGGCTCCTCTACGCAACCATCCGATTCAAGAATATCGTTCACGGCCTGGTAGCGCTCCTGGGCCCTCAGAGGGAGAGCCCATTCCATCATTTCACCGTACGATGCCGTGGGAAGATAGACGATCCCTATCGGGGAAACTTCATCGATAACCCTCGAGAATGTCGAAACCTCGAGCCACTCGTTATTGTTCCCCAGCAGGTCACAGAAACGGCGCAGCCAGTTCCGTTCATAGCAGAGTGAATGCGTGCCCGTCCAGAGACCGAATTTCTCCCCGTCGTCCGCGAGGACCGCAACCTTGCGTCCCGCCCCCTCTTCCTCGAAGATATTCCGGAGGTGCCGAATCGTCTCCTCGGGGTCCGCAAACGGAATCAGGTACCGGAGTTTCCTGTCTATCGGGAACACACGAATGTATGCACCATTCTCCTCGGTAAGAAAGTAGCCGCGCATCTCGTTCGAACTGAAGCCCGTGCTCTTGAAATGGGAATCGTCCACAACAACGTATTCAAGGCCCGCTCCGGCGAGGGTCTCCGGAAGATGGGGTTCCCAGATACGTTCGGTCAGCCAGCAGCCCCTCGGGCTGCGACCGAACGTACCGTCAACAAACTTCTTCATCATCGACAGCTGTCCCTGCCGGTCGCGTTCCGGAATAACCGAGAGTATCGGCTCGTAATAACCGCCGGAAAGTATCTCGACCTGGTTCCGCCTGACCATTCTCTTCAACAGCTCCATGTATTCAGGATGTTTCTCGCTCAACCAGTCCCACAGGATACCACTGCTGTGCAGTCCGAACGGAATATCGGGATAGCCTTCCATGACTTCAAGAAGGGGGTTGTACGCTTTCCGGTATGCCTCCTCTATCACATGGTCGAAGTTGCCCACCGGCTGGTGGTTGTGAAGACTGAAAACGAAGGTAACCTTATGGTTCATACCCTGTTATATCCTTGTTTGAAATTCCAAGACCATAGACTACATGATTTGAGACCGGTACACCGCACCACCCCATTAAACACGGTTACCGGTGATAACGCCACCATAAATTTACACTGTTATACAACCATGGAATTGAGGATGACCGGTTTGAGCCCGGGGAGCGCGCGGGCTTCGAGGGTTACTCCCCGCTTGACCAGCTCGCGGAGCGCCTCGCGGGCCTCGTCGTCCAGATACAGCCCTTCGATGACCTTCGTCCTTCCCTGACAATAATGGAGGCCTCCCACGTTCACCTCATGGACCTCGAGCCCGAGATCCATTATTTTCAGAACGGCACGGGGGTCCTTGACCAGCAGAATCACCTTCTCCCTGTCGAATACGCCTCCGTGTATCCGCCCCACCGCTTCCTTCAGGGTGAGGATCGATACCTTTATTTCGGGCGGCACCGCCATAGTGAAGAGGTTGCGATCCAGCTCGCAGGCCGCCGTCTCGTTGTCAGCGACAACGATCCTGTCAGGGCACAGGATCCTCCCCCAGCCTACAACGACCTGAGCATGTATCAGGCGATCGTCGATTCTCAGCAGCGATATCATGATCCGGCGCCGTCTTTCACGTTAAACTGTACCGGGTTTGAAGTGCCGGTCGGACCGTGCCGACGCACGAAACGTCATACATCGATTACCCGTATGCTTTCGCGGCCCCTGACGATGAGATGATCCACCATTTCCTCGAATTCCATCGCCTCCCTCTTCGTCATGAAATCGAGGAGCACCGGAAGGTTTATCCCGCTTACAATCTTCACTCCCTTCCTTCCCTCCATGGCACGAACGCTGTTGATGCACATCGACCCGCCGAAGTAATCGACAAAGAGAACCGCGTTTCGCCCCTCGTGCCGGTCAAGGATTTCCCTTATCCTGCCAACCAGCACATCACTTGAAAGCTCCGAACCTGACAGCATGAAACAGCCCTCGACACGGCCGATGATGCCTTTTGCCGTCTTCAGCAGCGCCCCGGCCAGGTCGCCGTGCGAAATGATGATTCCTATCGGTTCCCGTGCGCTTGGATGATTGCTCATTCCGTATCTAACTCCAGGTACTTCCTTGTCTTCCTGTCGCTCTCCATCATGTCAACAAGCCGTTCGTCGAGACGCTTGGCGGCGTCGATACCGTATACCTTCAGCATGTGGTTGAGCGCTATCGTCTCGGAGATAACGGTGACGTTCTTTCCCGGATATACGGGGATGACGATCTGCCTCACTTTGACACCGAGAATGTCGGTGAAATTCTCCTGGAGCCCCAGCCTGTCCCAGTTCTTCTTGGGGTCCCATTCCTCCAGCACCACGGCTACCTCGATCCTCTTCTGGACCCGCACCGCTCTGATCCCGAAGAGATCCATGACGTTGATGATACCGATACCCCTGATTTCCATGAAATGCCGCAGATGTGTGCTCCCCCGCCCGATGAGAATGCCACCGTGATACGTCATCTCGACAACATCATCGGCGACTAGCCGGTGTCCCCTCTCGACGAGGTCGAGTGCAATCTCGCTTTTCCCGATCCCGCTTCTCCCCGTCAACAGGAGCCCCACACCGTACACATCCACAAGCGATCCATGCATCGTCGTCCTTGGCGCAAAAATACTTTCGAGGTGCGTGGTCAGCGAATGAATGAAAGGGGTCGTTGACAGCGGCGTCCGGAACACCGGAATCCCATGCTCCCCGGCGAACGGTATCAGGTTCCCGGGCAGATCCAGCCCCTTTGTGACGATGATACAGCAGAGAGGCTTTGTGAAGAGTCGCCGCAGGGCTTCCTTCTGCTGTGCCTGATCGAGAGACCGTATGAAGAGGATCTCCGTCTCGCCGATAATCTGGATCCGCTCGCTCAGGTAGTTTTCCATGAAGCCGGTGAGCGCGAAGGCCGGCCTGTGCACGTCGGGTACCGTGATCGGAATCGGGCTCCCGAGGCTCGAAGTCAGCAAGGTGAGACTGAATTCCTCCACTACATTCCTGTAAAAATCCTCGACAGAATACTCCGTACTCATCGGCCGGGACCTTTCTCTTGAATCTCCCTACCCGGACATATCGATGACGCCGTAATGCCCGTCAGTGCGCTTGTAAACAAGATGCAGTTTACCCGAATCCCTGTTATTGAAAAGAAGAAAATGCTGTACGTTGTCCTCCATCGAAATGATTGCTTCATCGATGCCGAGTTCCGGTATCTCTCTCGGTAGATGCTCGATCAATTCCATCCCGGATTCACTGCCGATACTTCCCGATCTGAACACCTTCTCGGACGGTTCGACATGGAACTTTCCCTTCCTCGGCTTGTGGTGATTATCGATGATCTTTCCCTTGAACTTTTTCATCTGGCGCTCGAGGTTCTTCGCTGCCTGGTCGATGGACATCTTCATATCGTCCGATTCTTCCTTGGCAGTGAAATCGTGGCCGTTTACATGGACATTGACCTCGGCGATATGCCGAAACTTCTCCACCGACATAATGACATTGACATTCAGTATCTGGTCGAAGTATCTCTTCAGCTTCAGCAGTCTCTCCCTGGTGTGATCGACGAGATCAGGATTTGCCTCAAAATGCCTTGCGGTGGTTGTCAGTTTCATATCACATGCCTCCTTGCAATGCCCGCGGCTAGCGCGGATTTGCAGCTCGATGAATCTCCAGATCAATTTCCTGGTACGAGCTCCGGACCAGGGGTCCGGCCGTCACTTCGAGAAATCCCATCTCGCGGGCCCGTTCCTCGAGCCACGAGAATCGTTCCGGTGGAATGTACCCGACCACCGGCGTCTGTGCCATCCCGGGCCTCAGGTACTGACCGATCGCAACAAAGTCGCAGTCGGCCCGCCTCAGGTCGGCAAGTGTCTCGATTACCTCGTCCAGGGACTCGCCCAGACCGAGGAGCATGGCGGATTTGGTCATCACCTCCCCGCTCCGCCTCTTCGCCTCTCTGAGGAGCTTGAGCGACCACCTGTAATCGGCGCCCGCCCGCATCCCGGAATAGAGTCGTTCAATGGTCTCTATGTTATGTGAGAAAATGTCCGGCCCTGCCTCCAGTACAGTATCGAGGGCCCCCGGTTTCCCCGCAAAATCAGGTACGAGCACCTCCACGACGGGAGGGGGATCGATCCGTTTCAGCGCGCTGATCACACCGGCGTAGTGACCGCTTCCACCATCGGGCAGGTCGTCCCGCGTTACGGATGTGACGATGACGTGGCGCAGGCCAAGCCTGTCGACGGCGCGCGCGAGGCGGGCGGCCTCTGCACCGTCGGGAGGTTGCGGAACGCCCTTTGAAACAGAGCAGAATCGGCACCGGCGCGTACAGACGTTACCCAGGATAATGAACGTTGCTTTACCGCGGGAATAGCATTCGGCCCTGTTTGGACAAAGCGCCTCACGGCAGATTGTACGGAGATCAAATTCCCTGACAGTGCGCTCGATGCGCGTACACTCGCCCAGGAGGGGAATTCTTCTCCTGAGCCAGACAGGAAGTCTTTCAGAGCGCCGAAACGCCGTCGATGATGTCATGTATCGTTCGGTTCCCCCATGGGTAATTACGATCAATACTGCTTTCTGTGACGGGCCGGAAGGATACCCAACTGTTCACGGTACTTGGCAACCGTGCGCCTTGCTATGATCAGTCCTCCCTCCTTAAGGATATCAGCGATCTTCTGATCACTCAAAGGTTTTTTGATATCCTCCTTCTCGATAATCTTCTCTATGCTCAGTTTCGCGCTCTTCGCCGAAACCTCATCCCCGGATATGGTCCCAAGACTGGAGCTGAAGAAATACTTCAGTTCGTAGACGCCCCTCGGCGTCTGTACGTACTTGTTCGTCGTGACGCGGCTTACGGTCGATTCGTGCATGCCTATCTTGCTTGCGACCTGTTGAAGGGTAAGCGGCCTGAGAGAGGCCGTTCCCTTCTCGAAGAACTCACGCTGCTCCTCGACGATGCTTTCCATAACCTTGATCATGGTTCTGCGCCGCTGTTCGATCGTCTGTATCAGCCATTTCGCGTTCTTCAGACGCCCCTGTATGAAATCCTTGGTCTCGCTGCTGATATCCGGATTGCGTTTCAACTCGTCCCTGTATGACTGGCTGATCGTCAGGCGCGGGATATTACGATCGTTGAGGTACACGATGTACTTCTCAGCGACTCGTTCCACGACCAGGTCCGGAATGACATACTTTGGACTTTCATCAAGGATATCGAGTCCCGGTTTCGGGTTCAGCGAGCCGATGACGCTGGCCTGGGCCTGAATGTCCTTCAGGGATATCTTGAGCTTCTTGCTGAGATCAAGATACTTTTTCTGTTTGAATTCATCGAAATGTTCCCTGACGATCCTCGCCGCAATGCTGTCGCTGAGCCCCCTGACATTGATCTGGATCATCAGGCATTCCTTGAGATCCCTGGCGCCGATGCCGGACGGGTCGAACGTCTGGATGACCTTGAGTACCTCTTCGGCTTCCTCGATCGAGACGCCGAACGTATTAGCGACCTCCTCGAGCGGACAGGTGAGGTATCCCGAATCGTCGAGGCTGCCGATGATATACTCGCCGATCATGAGCACATGCTCTTTTTCCGTTGCGAGACGGAGCTGGCCGATCAGGTGATCCGAGAAGCTCCGCTTCGCTACGGGAACCCTTTCCAGGAACTCCTTTCGCTCCTCCTCCTCGGCGAATCCGCTGCCGCTCCTGAAACCATCCTCGTAGTAGTCTTTCCAGTCGATCTCCTCTTCAGAATCCTCCTCGTCCTCGGAAGCTTCCTGCTCGGCGTTATCATCATCCGTTGAATCGGTGAGTTCATCCTCCGGAACGAGCATCGGATTCTGGAGAATCTCCTGCTTGAGCACCTGCTGCAGTTCCTGTGTGGGCATCTGCAGAAGTTTCAGCGCCTGCTGCAGTCTCGGCGTCATGACAAGCCGCTGCTGCATGCCCTGGTAGATTCCTAATTTCATCTCCATAGGTCCGCCATCCTGTCTCTACAGACGGAACGCTTCACCGAGGTATATCTCGCGCACCTCTGGATCCGCGGCAAGCTCGTCCGCGGTCCCGGAGCGCTTGATACTCCCCTCATACATGATATACGCTCTATCGGTGATTGACAATGTCTCCCTTACATTATGATCGGTGATCAGCACGCCGAGATTCCTCTCCCGGAGCTTGTTGACGGTGCTCTGGAGGTCGGCCACGGCGATCGGGTCGATGCCGGCAAACGGTTCGTCGAGCAACATGAACGACGGGTTAGTTACAAGCGAGCGCGTTATCTCGACCCTGCGCCGCTCGCCGCCGGAAAGCTGGTATCCATAGTTTTTTCTGAGATGCCCGATATTGAGTTCCATGAGAAGGGTTTCAACCCGTTCCTTTCGTTCCGTCTTCGACAACTGAAGCGTTTCGAGGATTGCCATCAGGTTCTGTTCGACGGTCAGCTTCCTGAAAACCGATGCCTCCTGAGGAAGGTACCCGATCCCCTTTCGTGCCCGCTTGTACATCGGCAGGCCGGTAATTTCCTCCGAATCCAGCATTACCTTTCCCGCATCGGGCTTGATCATCCCGACGATCATATAGAAACAGGTCGTCTTGCCGGCGCCGTTCGGGCCGAGCAGACCGACGACCTCGCCGCGTTTCACATTGATCGATACCTCGTCGACGACCCGCCTCTTCCCGTAGATCTTGACGAATCCCTCGCACGTGAGACCCGCCCCGTCTCCCCGCTGCCCGGTGCCGTTCACGGGGGCGGAATGATCACTCATGCCGCCTCCCTTCCTCTTCCGCGTCCATGCGGAGTTCTTCCCTCATAACTCCTTCCTCGTCCCTCAGATACACCTGCACGTCCCGCTCGATTTCGACGCTCGCCAGCTCAGGATCGCTCCGGAATCCGTATCCCGTGAGGATGTCGCTTCCCTTGGTGAATTTCACGAAATCCTCCGTGTGGATCTCCTCGATCCTGTTCACCCAGACGAGAGTCTCCGTCTCCAGCTTGTATCCCTCCCTGGATGTTACGATAACGTTTCCCAGTGCGATGAAATCGTGCGTCACCTGGTTGAACTCGCCCTTGTCCGCGATGAGAACCGATGCCAGCTCCCCCACCTCGTTGAAAAACTCGATCCGGGGGCTGTCCGTAACGAGCAGCTTGCGGGCATTGTAGATCCGGGCGACCGGCGCCCTGAGCTTCCACTTCGTCAGCCCAGAGTCGCTCTCCATGGTCTCGAAATCGGCAAACTCCTGGTCGGGAAGATCGACCGTGCCGAGCGCGATTTCGCCGTTATCACCACTGCCGCACGAGAAGACCGAGACGACCGCCGCCGCCAGGACCGCGGCCAGCAGTCCCCTCACGGTGATTCCAACGTGCTGCCCATTACTCCCGTTCATTACCGTTCCATCCATTTATACGTAAAATAATACCTGGCTGCAACGTACTGTATTTTAAAAACCCTCTCATGCCGTTGCGCTCCCGGCGGTCCCGAACACCCTGTCCTCCGGCCCGGGCCGCGTCTTCCACCGGTCGTGGAACCAGACCCACTGCTGGGGATATATCCTGATCAGTCTTTCCAGCGCCCCTGAGCACTTCAGTGTCAGTTCGTCGATTCTTTCCTGCTCCGGCAGGTCTTCCGGAGGCAGTTCGAGACGGGGCAGGACGGAAATACGGTGCATGCCGTCCGGCTGCATGTGTATCGCCATCGGTACTACGGGCGCACCGCTCCTTAGCGCAAAGACGGCAGCGCCCCGTGGGGTGTGCGCCGGGATGCCGAAGAACGGAACAAATACTCCGTCCACATCGATATCCTGATCTATCAGCATGCCGAGCGTCTGCCCCTTTCGCAGCGCCCTGTATCCCGTAACCGCACCCGACCCCCTCGGGATCGAGACGACACCGCGACGCTTTCTCATATCAACAAGCATCTCGTTCAGTTTCCCATCCCGCAGGTCTTTCGCTATGACGTTGATCTTGTACCCCTTTTCCGCCAGATATGCTCCCATCATTTCCCAGCACCCGATATGTCCCGAAAGAGCGACAACACCCTTTCCCTCATCGTGCGCTGATCTTAAATGCTCCTCGCCATCGATCATGCACAGCTCCAGCACCTGTTCCCGCGAGATAAACGTCAGTCTCAGTGCATCCAGAGCGTTGCGTCCAAGAGCGCTGAATGAGCCCCTGGCGATCGCCCTGACGATGAGGGAGTCGCTTGCGGGGAACGCAAGTGAGATGTTCCGAATCGCGCACTCCCTGTCTTTCCCATACAGCCGGAAAGCAGCCTTCCCGAGCCTGGAAAATAGTGACAGACCTGTCCGCCTCGGCAGCAGTCTCGCGATCAGTATCAGTGTTTTTACAAGGAAAAGAGCAAGCCCTCTTCGAATCTTCTTCTTCACCCTTTACCCACCGCGCGGGGACTGACTGGCTTAAAATTTGCCACATCCTTGCTCGAATGGAGCCTGAAAATCAGTGTAACACCCTGAAAAACAAGGAAGAACGCTGTTACATGTTGATGTATAACACACGCGATTGCATGAGTCAAGCAATCTCTGTGCCAAGCTAACTTATTGATTTTACAGGAAAAAAATCACTTCAGACCGGCCCTCAGGATGTCGTGGATATTTATCATCTTGAACATGTGCCGTTCCCCTGATAATATCGCATCACCATTCCACCACGGAAACATGAAGGAGGTTGCAATGAAACGGATCCTGGCAATTGCGTGTTCGCTCATCCTGGTTATGGTGCTCGCCCAGTGCGAATCGGATAACCCCCTCGACGGCGGCGATGATAACGGGCTGGTCGGTCCCGCCGATTCAATCGCATCCGAAAGGTTTAATGACCTCAGCGACACAATGGATGCCCTTATGGAGATGGAGCCGGAGGAGTGGCGCGATCTCGACCTTTCCGGCCTGCGGAGTGGACTCAACAGCGTGTTACGCATCGATTCGGACAATCCCATTGCGCATCTCGGGCTCTGTTTGATCGACATTCTGGAAATCGGCTCGAGCAGCGAGATCTGGGAGGTTGTCGACAGCCTCGACTCGTGGAGCAGCGGCTCGATGTTCGGGGGTTCGAGCCTGTCCGGGACGAGGCGCAGGAATGTGCTGATCGGCCGCCAGTTCACACTACTCGCCGAAGTGCCGTTTGCAGTCGCCGTGAACAGTGTCACCAGGTTCCCTTCGAACATGTCGGTGGACCGCATCCAGCAGATCATCCGGCAGGTGGTGATCCCGGCCCTCGACAATGCAATCGGTCATCTGAACACCGTGGAGCAGCATGATACCGCCCAGGTGGAAATCGTGATAGACGACGAGGGAATAGAGGAAACGATTATCATCGACCTCGGGGAGATCTATCTCTTTGACGCCTCGGTGCACGCAGCGAGGGCGGCCTTCAAGATTGCCGCAGCATACGACTGCGACCTCTACGGCCCGGACGGCACGTACAATTGGCTCGACGATCTGAAGAGAATCGACGAGTACGACAACTGGTGCCCGTACTTCGAGGTCATACATGGGAGCCAGGATTCGCTTAAACTGACATACAAGCACGGTCACGGGGATGCTCTGATGGATTCGCTGACAATGGTGATTCTGCATCACAACCTGGAGAACCGCTCCGCCTTCCTAACGCTCAAGCAGGGCGGAAACATCATGCAGTCCGCGCACCAGGACATCCTTTCCGTTATCGGAAAGCTCGAGGCTTCCGTTTACTTCATCAGGAACATCAGGGAGAACGAGACGGAGGAAAACGTCGTCAAGCTGACCGATCTGACCGACATCGACGCCGATATACCCGGCGAAGATCCTCCGAACTTCGCATCGGCCTTCAACACGATCGAGGACGTGCTCGACTGGGTAGGGGACTTTCTCGACGGACCGATGGAATTCACCGAGGAGATCGGCCCCTCGCATACATCCTACACCTGGACGATGAACGTCTCCGTCCTACTTGACGGATCCATAAGCGACTGGAAGTCATTGCTCCCCTATTACAGGTGGAATCTGCCTCCGGGACCGTGGATCGAGATTGAATACTACAACTGGGATTGCTGGTACAATGGCGGTTACTCATTCTGGTGGCACGTGATGCAGGATGGTGAATGTGTTGAAATGCAGTTCGATGGCATCGATTATATTTGCGAACGCAATACGGATCATCGGTGTGCCGGCGACGAGTTAATCCAGTTGCTCGACGGACCGTATGGAAACGTAATCGACCCTGAGATCGTGTTCACATATTTTCCGGATAACGATTATACCTTTGGTGGCCTCTTCCCCGGCATGACGAGAACCGACTGGGAAGATGTGAT
>DAOVFR010000008.1 GCA_030672805.1 Candidatus Krumholzibacteriota bacterium | reverse complement strand
GGAGCAGGTGTGCTATGACCGTTCGGGATCCTGTTCCGGCAGAAAGGATCATCTGAATCAGGTGGTAGAAGAGGTTGCCCCACGCCTCTTCCCATTTCGTCGAGAGAAGCGGAGGGCGCGATCGCCGCACGACCGTGCGGAGGAGCTCCAGCAGCTCAATCTCTGTTTCGACCTTGCCGCAATGAACCGCCTCGACGGCCTCGGCAACATACCGTTCAACCCCCCTTTCACCATTCGCCTCCCGGATTGCATCGAGGAGGGCGTTCATTTCGGCCTTGATCACTACAAGTTCGATATTAAGCAATGCGGCTCATCCCCCGGCATGGTTCCGTACCATTCCCATGTATCGCCCCGGCGACCTGCGATAACATATAGCAAGCACAGGCCGCATTCAAACAGAATAAACATCGGGACAGCGGATTCCCGCCAGGCCTCAGCCGCCCCGAAGCCTGGGGCGAATCTCGCGCTCGAAATGCGAGATAAGCGAATCAGCATGCTCCCTCAGCCGGTCCTTGACGGGCCCCGTCGTATAGTGGCGCATATCGCGCAGATCGGCTCCCTCGATCGAAGCGTCACCGAGAAAAACGCCGCCGAGCGCTCCGCCGTATCCCTCTTCCAGCGTGAGCCCCGCCAGCTCGACCCAGAGCAGCGTCCAGCACCGCTCGACATCGGACAGATTGTATCCCCCGCCGCCGAGCGCTACGATCCTCGGGAATCGCCGATGAAGCATCTCGATCGCTTCGATATAACCATTGTTGGTAAGCCGCAGGTGCGTCAGGGGATCGGTCGCCAACATGTCCGTTCCGAACTGGCCGATGATTATCTCCGGTTCGAAAACGTTCAGCGCTTCCATGGCGATTCCCCTGAAAAGGGCGAGGAAAATCTCGTCGTCCGTGCCGGCATCGAGGGGAACGTTGATGTTGAATCCCTCTCCGTCACCGTCGCCCGTCTCTCTTTCAAACCCGCTCCAGGGAAAAAGGGTTTTGCCCGATTCGTGCAATGAGATCGTAAGCACTGAATCCGTATCGTAATAAGCAGCCTGCACGGCATCTCCGTGATGTGCATCGATGTCGACGCAGGCCACTCTCTTTCCCGCCCGGAGGAGTTCACTGATTGCAATCACGATATCGTTAACGTAGCAGAACCCGGACGCCCGGTCGGAATAGGCGTGGTGAAATCCGCCGCACGGGTTGAACGCGCTCCCGGCGCCTTCCGCAACGATCCGGGCGGCCCGCAGGCTGGCAGTTGCCGAAAGCGCCGCAAAATCGTATACCCCCGCGAAAACGGGATTCTCGGCCGTGCCGATACCGTAATGCAGCATCTCGAGCTCCACCGCATCACCTGAATTCGCGGCCTTGAGCTGTTCGATATAGGCGGGTGAATGGTAACGCTCCATGATGCCGCCAAGCGCTTCCTCCACCATTTCAACCCGCACCCGCGGGTCCGGGAACAGATTGCGCCCGCGGCACATCCGGTAGACACGTTCGCCGCGCTCCGGCTTGAAGGGATGCTCGGGACCGAAACTGAACCCGCTGAGCTTCCTGGAATGCAGGAAGACCGCTTCTGTGTTGGCTACATCGCTCATTCATCACGTCTCTTGGAGAAGTCGATCCGGAGTATGTAAACGTCTTCCTCGAGCCTGCTGTGCACGGTATAGCCGAACTTGTGGAAGACGTGCATCATCTTCCTGTTCTCCGCGAGCACCTCGGCCTTGAAACGCCCGATACCCATCTCTCTCGCTATATCGACCAGTTTCATCATCAGGTGCGTGCCGATACCCCTGTCCTGGAAATCGTCCCTGATAACGAACGCCGCCTCTGCCTTGTTGTCCGCCGGGTCGTTCCTGAACTGTCCGATAGCCACAATTACCTCGTCGCCAGGTTCCCCGATAAGCCCGACAATGGCCATCTCCTCGCGGTAATCGATGTTGACGAGGGGTTGGATCTTCTCATGCGGGAGAGTCTTGAGGAAATTGAAAAACCGGTAATAAACCGTCTCGTCACTCAGGGAATAGAAGAACTCCCGTGCCATCGGCTCGTCTGTCGGCTTGACCGGTCTGAAGAAAACCTCGATATCCCCGAAGGTCACGGCGTGCTCGTATTTCTCCGGATAGAAACGGCCGGCAACGGTCATCGGCATCTGATCCACGTGGACGAGATTTCGTTCCTTTGCATAACCGAGAAGTTCGTCGCGGAAGTCCGGGTGGGCGACGCTGATGAGCGATAGTGCCCGCTCCCGCAGGTTTCTTCCGTGAAGGTTCGCGATGCCGTACTCCGTTACGATGTAGTGAACGTCGCCCCTCGACGTTACGACGCCGGCCCCCCTGTCGAGGAACGGGACGATGCGAGAGACCGTACCATCCTTTGCCGTGGAGGGAAGCACGATAATCGGCTTACCGCCCTTCGAGCGCGCCGCCCCCCTCACAAAATCAACCTGTCCCCCGATGCCGGAATAGAAATACTCGCCGATCGAATCAGCACAGACCTGGCCGGTAAGATCGACCTGTATCGCGGCGTTGACCGAGATCATCCGCTCGTTCCGCGCTATGATGAACGGATCGTTCGTATAGTCACATGGATGGAAATCGATCAGTGGATTGTCATCGACGAAATCGTAAAGCCGATCTGTTCCCATGCAGAACGTGGCGATGATTTTCCCATTGTGGATCGTTTTTTGCCTGTTCGTAACCACACCCGATTCAACAAGATCGATCAAACCGTCCGAGAACATCTCCGTGTGGATGCCCAGTTCATTTTTATCTTCGAGATGCCTGAGGATTGCATTCGGGATCATTCCGATTCCAACCTGAATCGTCGCTCCATCACCTATCAGCCGCGCGACGTTCTGGCCGATCCGCATCGATACTTCGTCCGGTTCCGGCGGTGACCACTTGAGCAGGGGACGGTCGCTCTCGACGATGTAGTCGATATCCTTGAGGTGAACGAAGCAGTCGCCGAGCGTCCGCGGCATCCTCCTGTTCACCTCGGCGATCACGAGCCGCGCGCTATCCGCTCCGGCCATTACAACGTCAACCGACACACCGAGGGAGCAGAAACCGTAGTTATCGGGAGGTGCGACCTGTATCAGCGCAACATCGATTTTCATACGTCCGGAACGAATCAGGGCCGGCAGCTCCGAAAGGAAGATCGGGGTATATTCGGCCCTCCCCTCGTTCACCGCATCCCTGACGTTCTGCCCGATGAAGAACGCGTTCTGATGGAACGGTCGGTTCAGGACCGACTCCGCGTAGGGAGTCGTCCCGAGTTCGATCAGGTTGATCGTCTCGTGGTCATGGATATACTTCCCCTTTTCGATCAGCACCTGGATGAGCTCCTGCGGCTCGGCGGCGCCAGAACCGATGAATATGCGGCTGCCGGGTTTGATCAGTCTGACAATGTCATCAGCCACCCGTTTCTTTTTCTCGTACATTTCCGATATTTGAGAACCCATCGAATCCCCTCCGGACACTGACGTGCGGCCTACCGTTCGCTCTTGGCAAAGACGGCGTTATTATGAGACAAAGGAATCGGATACACAAGTATAGAAGCATAGAGATACCGTGGAACAGCTTCGGATCCATACTCCGGCGGCGAGCATGACACGGTTATTGTTTTGAAACTGGTAAATGAACCGTGTATCATGTAAGTTCCAACAGTCAAGCACGCCGTGGCCTCATTCAAGGAAGCGATCGGAATGGGAGATGACCTGAAAAGAATATTCGGTCCGGTGCCTTCCCGCAGGCTTGGCCTGTCGCTCGGCATCGATGTCATTCCATACAAAACATGCAGCTTCGACTGCATCTACTGCGAGTGCGGACAGACGACGAGAAAGACCTGTACGCGTGAGGAGTTCTTTCCGCTCTCCGCGATACTCGGCGAACTCGATACACGGCTCGCCGGGATACGCGACAAACCAGACGTGCTCACGCTCTCGGGCGCCGGAGAGCCGACACTGTACAGCCGGATGGGCGAACTCATCATAGAGGCGAAACGAATGAGCGGGCTGCCGGTCGCGGTCATCACCAACAGCTCGCTGCTTTCCGATCCGGTCGTCAGGGAAGAACTGGGTGCGGCGGATATCATCCTCCCATCACTCGACGCAGCGATCGAGGAAACTTTCGAGCGGATCAACCGGCCTCACGAGGAATGCGATCTGCACGGAATCGTCACGGGACTCGAGTGCTTCCTCGAACGGTACCGGGGAACCGTCCTGTTCGAGGTCATGCTGATCGGAGGTATCAACACAAACGACCACAACCTGACCACTCTCGGGAACACCCTCGAGCGTTTCAGGTTCGATCGACTCCAGCTCAACACCGCGGTCCGCCCCGGAACCGACCGCTCGGTCGAACCGCTGGGCGAAACCGAACTGAACAGGATACGCTGCTTCTTCGGTGACAATTCCGAGATGATCGCACCGGCGAGCGCCCGCGCGTCACACGAGGAAGAGGTTATCGAGGATAAAATCCTCTCACTCATCGAACGGCGGCCGTGCACCCTGGAGGATATCCATCGCTCGCTCGGCATCCCCTTGCAGGGACTCGTCAAATTCATCGACGTTCTCTCTCGAGAGGGACGCATAGTTACTCAGGATCACGGCGGTACGCGCTTCTTCACCGCCGCACAACGTGAATAACAGCCCCAAACAGAAACGAAACACCATAAATCAGAAATAGTTAGCGGTTCGGGACACGCGATGATTTATTGCACCACCGGCCGATATGTAGTATAATATCCCTTTATGGCAGCAGAAAAAGAGCTTGTCAGACGGATAGTTAACGGAGACAGCGAAGCATGGCAGGGATTCGTCCTCCATTATTCGCCGTTTCTCAAGAAAACAATAGGGCGGTATGTGAGGGACGGTGAACTTCTCGAAGACCTCTACGTCTCCCTGCTCGAGAAACTCTTCAACGAGAAACTGAATTCATTCAGCGGCAGGTCATCCCTCTCAACGTGGCTCTTCATCGTAACGCGGAACCATTGCAGGGATTATTTCCGAAGTGACGGCGGGATCCGTCACGTCATGGGGGTTCTCGGCGCCCTCGACACGAAAGATGCAAGGTTCTTCAAGCTTTTCTATCTCCACGGGCTTCCGATAAACGAGGTCCTGAAAAGCATGCAGACCGAGATAGACGTCTCGATCTCGTACCTTGACCTGATCGAGTGTGACGAGCGTCTGAAGGAAAGAATCTCGGAGAAAAAGTTCGGCAACATACTCGAACGCCTCCTCACCGTGAAGCGGCCCCGGCCTCTGCCGATCCTCGGTAATGAAACGGGCGGCATCGCTGCACATCCCGCCTTCGGATCCTCCTTGCCGCCGCCGGACACCCTTCTCGACGGCCAGGTGCTGGCGGAGGCGATCGACAACCTCCGTTCAGCCCTGTTAAAGCTGCCCTGCAGGGACCGCCTCATCCTGAAGCTCCGGTTCGAGCATAAGGCGAGCGCACGGCGCATCTGCGAGATCCTCGACCTCGGAAACGAGAAGCAGGTCTACCGCACACTCAACAGGTTGTTCGTGAAGTTGAAGGAGATGCTGCTCGAAAGGGGACTCCCGCTCGAGTTGTACAACGAGATTGCCGGACGGATGGAAGAACTCTGCTCGCTACGGGACTTCTGGTACGACGGGCCCGGCTCCAACCAGGCTCCTGAAAATAAAGGATTGTAACCGGTATTTTTTGTGGAAAAAAAAAGAAACGGGCCGTCTATAAAGGGAGAGCAGGGAAAAATGCATACCGGGATGGGAAGGAAACCAATTCGATGAACTGCCCGGAAAATCGCGAGGAACTTCTCGCGGCCTACATCGACAGGAGGCTCCCGGAAACGGAGCGGCATCGTTTCGAGGAACACCTGTCGAGGTGCCCGTACTGCCTGTCCGAGCTGATGATGGCGAGAACCGAACTTGATGAGCTGTCGAACATCCTTCCGGGCGCACTGGAAACAATCCCTTCCGGCGCCCGGAAGAGAGACCAGTCCGCGCCGATAGGACGGATCTCGGATGGACTGGCCGGGTTGCGGCATCCAGCCCTTTTGTCCAACCTCGGCATCGTTTCCTCTCTTGCCGTTTTCACCGCCGTCGTTCTCGGTCTGGGGTTCTTCGAGCTTGTCGCCTCGGACAACTGGGATCCGGACATGATACGGGGCAGGTCCCAGCTCGGGCGGATCCTCGATGCGAGCATGCTGGGGGAAATGAGACTGACCGGGGGCAAATCACGGCCGGACGACGAGACGCTTATTGTTCGAGGTACACCACCGGCGAAGCACGGGCTTTTCGCCGGCGCCGAAACTTCGCTCAGGAAGGCCATGACCAGATACCCGGACAATCTCGATGTGTACACCATGTTGGGACACCTCTACATGGCCTCCGGCCATGTGGAAAGGGCGCAGAACTACTATGCACGCGTACACTGCGAACAACCGGACGATGCGGCCTCTCTGAACAACCTCGCCGTAGCGCGGTACCGCATGGACGACACCGCCGGTTCGATGGAATATCTCGAAGCGGCACTTCGGACGGGAAACCCGCCGCCCGAAGTGCTCTACAACCTGGCGGTTGTAAACAGTTCCGCGGGACACACCGAGGAAGCGGGGCGGTACGCCGAATCGTACCTCTCGAAGGATGCGACATCAGGATGGGCGGCGCGGATAAAAACTCTCGTCGGGCGACCGGATCAGCGCCGGTAAGGCCGCCTCTCCCCGGTCAGCGCCGGGCCATGCGGGGCCTGCTGAAAGAAGCGCCGTCCACATTCCTTAACTAACTCCAAACTTGACACTTATCCTTTTACCGAACTTCTGTTATAATGGTAATGTAGAAGCCACAACTGGTCTTCAATGTGTGCGTGAACAATAAATGAGTGCCAGGGTTTGCCCAATATGCTTCATTACGCTCCTCGTCCTTCTCCTCGCTCCGGACCTCATCGACGGGGACATCACGTTTTTCGACCTTGAAAAGGAGCTCTACGCGCCCCTGTACCAGCTCCCCGACGAAACGATCATCACGTTTTACCGTGAACGGGGATACCGGAAAACCGCCCGGCATATGAGGGGATGCAACGAATTCTTTTGCAATATCCTGCTGACCGGACCGGATTCCACGATCAAACACACCGGACGGGAACTGCATAGAATCATCGGGGTCATCTGCGGAAAAGCGGGAAACGACTTCGCACTCCAGACGCTTGAAAAGATGATTGATGACGCGGAGTTCCGGGAACACTACATGAAAATCAGAAAAACCCATATCGATTTTCATGACAGGAATATCAACCGGAAAGACCGATCCCCCGGGTTGGAACAAGAGATAAAGCAGAGCATTTCCTTCATGAAGCGGATCGGGTACAGGGCCACGGGGATGCACGAGGAAGACCTGGCAGACTTCTACTTCTCATCGGGGCTGGATGAAAAGGGACTCGAATGCCTCCAACGGGCGCTGCTGTCACACATCGAAGTAAATTGCCTCTCCCTTGCAAGCCACGTAGCCGGAAGGATTGGAGTCCACTTCAACAGGAAGGGGAACCCCGAACGGGCCGGGTATTACTATTCAGAGAGCCTTTCATACGCGCGCAAGCTCGAGGATCCGTACTACATCAGCCGCTCCCTCGCGTTCCTTGCATCTCTCAGAACAGAGCAGGGGTACTACGCCGAAGCCGAGTCGCTCTATATTCATTCGCTGAGACAGTGTAAAAGGCTCGCCGACCCGAACTTTGAAACGATGAGAATGCTCGAGCTTGCCGGTCTGTACTTCTCCATCGGCGAATATGCCCATGCCGCGCAACTTGCGGAACGGGTCATCTTCACCGCGGAACATGGCCTGGAGGAAATATTCATCGGGAAGGGCATCAGCAGTGCGAACGATCTGAAGACGCTTCTCGCCAATACCCTGCGGGTCAGCCTCTCAAAAGGCCTGTCGCTCAGTGCGAAGATCCAGTGCAGGCAGGGAGAGCTGGAAACCGCTGCCGGAACGATGAAGCGGGCATGCGAGATCTACGGGGATGGAATGGACAGGCACCTGACCGCGAAGCTTGAAAAACAGCTTGGAGACGTGTACGCGGCCACCGGCAAAGCGGCCGATGCCGAACGCTGTTACCGGAATGCACTGGCCAGCGCGCGGAAACTTAAGCAAAGGAGAACCGTCGCGGAATACCTTGCCTCTCTCGCATCGCTATATTACGCCAACGGCTCACGGAAACGGGCTGAAAAGGCGATAACGAACGCCCTCGCCCTGGCAAGAGAGGAAAATGACTGGATGAGAACAATCGATATCCTCTATATCCTCGGCAGTGCGGCCGTGAGTGACGGAGACCGTCCCGGGGGTCTGGATTACTTCAGGAAAGCTTTCGATGTCTTTTCGAAGAATTCGACGGGAAAGGAATTCTTCGAGGACCGCCATATACTCTCCGGAAGGATGAGACAGATCTACGAGGAAGCCTGCATCCTCGAGGCCGAGACGACCCCTGACGGCGATCGCCTGATCCTGTGGTACGAAAGGTCGAAAGCGGGCGCATCGGGCAGCTCAACCACTCACGCTCCGGAACTCGAAACCCGTGTCGGGCTCTGCCTCGCCGACAGGAACTGGATACCGGAGTGCTCTGCAGTGCTGGCGTATCTCGTCACACCTGAAAAAACCCTTATCATCGTCCTGGACCGGCACGGAACGGCCGTGCGCTCGGCGCCAGTTTCCAGGGCCGAACTCGAGCAGGACGTTCTGACCTTTCTCGATCACTGCAGCTCCCGGTCGGACACCGAATTTGAAGAGAGTAACCACATGGAATCCACGGCCTGCAGGCTGTACAGTATGCTCGTCAGCCCCGTCTCCGCGCTCGTATCCGGCCGGGAGACGATCTGTATCATCCCGGATGGTATCCTGCATTACCTTCCGTTCGGCGCTCTCGTGAAACCGGACGGCGGCGGGGCATTTCTCATGGAGAATCTTACCTTGTTCTTCTCGCCAAGCCTTGTCGAACTGCACCAGGGCTCGACACGACCGGCCGGGGAAGCATTCGCGGGCGGGTGCAACAGGTTCGACAATGTCCTGCTCATCGGCAATACTGAGATTCCACCGGCCGCACAGAAACTGTATCCTCATCTGAAGCACCTTCCACACGCGGAAATCGAACTGGAGGCCGTCGAATCGATGGTCGGCGGATACACGGTACTGGGGGGCCGTGAAGCCACCAGGGAAGCGGTGATCGAACGTGCCGTGTCGGCGGACGTTCTGCACTTTGCCACGCACACCGTTAATTACCCGGTCCACGGTGGTAAAACCGCACTTCTCCTGTCGTCGCCGGCGGAAATATCGGATGAACACAGCCTGTCGTCATCCCTACTGGCGGAGAGCGATATAACCGCCATGGACCTCTCCGGTGTCAGGCTTGTCGTGCTGTCGTCCTGCGAATCGGCAAGAGGGAGACCCCGCGGGAGCAATACCGGCCCCGGGCTGGCCGGAGCTTTTATCGGGGCGGGTGCGGAAACAGTCGTAGCGTCGCTGTGGTCCATCGAGGACAGGGCGGCGCTGCAGATCGTTTCAGCATTCTTCAGCGAACTGCTTTCCGGCCCGTGCACCCCGGCCGAGGCCCTGTGCAATTCCCGGAGAGCGATGATCGATGCATCACGTAAGCACGGGGACCCGCTCGATTCCGTCCCGAACTGGGCGGCGTTCGTCGCCTTCGGCTCGTTCTGACATCCCGGAAAAGCTGTTGATGATCCCTTGCCGGGGCTTTGGGATCGATCGATCCCGATAATTTGTCTCCCAAGGAAATTTCTTTGAAAAAACTTCATTTTTTCAGGTCAAAATTCCAGGGAATGCCGTCACACGTAATTGAAGTTGTTTATTCAGTTTTAATGGAAGTCCGTGGTTTAAACCAGTACCAGGAGGCGGATCAGGCATCTTCTGAAATTGCGTGAGATGGGGCATGGTGGAATAATTCCCCACCGTGAAAAGGAGGAAGACATTATTCCTCCTTTTTTTCATTCATCGGGGGGGATGCCGGAGTAACGGGGAACCGGAGCCGCATCTGCACGCCGTCCTTCGAACACCGCTCTACAGTTCCCACCTCAGTTTTCGGGAAGCGAAGGCGATGAACACGAGACCGAACAGGGTTAGCATCATCAGATGGGGGACAACCGACATGATTCCGTATCCGAACGAGATGATCCTGTGTAGGCCGCTTATCGCCCAGCCGGTCGGCAGGCAGTACGCGACGACCCGGAAGGGCCTCGAGACGACCTCGATCGGCCACCAGCACCCGCCGAGCGCCGACATTACGAGCGTTGTGATGATAGCAAACCCCGTTACCTGATCAGGGTTCGTGAAAAAAGATCCGAAGAGTATCGAGAAGGAACCCGCACAGAAGGAAAACGCCAACATTAACAGGATCAGAGCGGCCGGATCGTTCCCGAGCGAGATCCGGAAAAGAAACCTGCCGACAAGAAGCAGGAAGAGAATCTGGATGCCGGTAACCCCCATACGACCAAGCAGCTTGCCGAGCACGACTTCTCCCTTCCCGACTGGGGTCATACCGATCCTCCTGAGAATCCCACTCGCCCGCTCCATGGTTATCCCGGTGCCGCTGAAGACCATCGACATCAAAACGAACATGATCAGGTTGCCCGGCACGGAATACTGAAAACCTGACGGCGGCCTGTCTTTCCGGCCCGCCACGGAAGCATCCACGGTCACCAGCGGGTCCCTGGCCTGCAGCGAGTCCAGCCTCACCTGCAGCGTTTCCATTGCCCCCGCGTTTGCCCCGACGAGGTTCCAGAGGTTGCCGTGGAGGGAATCGTCCTGCACGGTGAATTCGCGACGCCCCCTTGACAGCTCGGATGCCTCGAGCTCTATCAGGCCCGACACAACCCTCATCAACCCCCTGACTATCGCAATCGATGCAGCCTCGCCGGCCTCGTTGTTACTGCCGGCTTCCTTCCTGAGAAGGAGGTCCACCCGCTCCCTCCGGAGCACCTTTTCGGTGAAATCGGACGGGATCACGAGCGTACGGACGGCGCGTCCCCCTTCAGCGAGGCTGTCCGCTTCCACGATACTCAGTTTCTCGTCCTGGAGTTCGGCGATGAGCGCCGCTGAGATAAATCCACCGTCACGGTTCTCTATCGTTATCCTCACGCGTGACGAGACACCGCCGGAACCACCGAATGACAATCCGAAGAAGATCATGAAGGCGAGCGGCATGGCGAAAATCCAGAAGATCACGCTTCTATCTTTCCACGTCAGCACAAAATCATAGAGTGCGATCCGGTATACACGCCACATGAGACCGTCTCTCACGTCAGATCACCCACCCCTCTGCATCCTGCCCCGCAGCATGAAGGCGCCGGTCGCCGTCGTCATTACGGCGATCACGAGCAGCACGACAAGGTTCAGGCGGATATCGGCCAGACCGGCATCGAACACGAGTATCTTCTTGAACCCGTCGATTGCCCAGTACACCGGGGAAAATCGGCCTGCCGCCTGCAGCGTTCCGCTCATCTGCTCGAGCGGCACCATGCTTCCGCCGAACAGCCCCATGACCACTATCGCAACCGACAGGATCGCATCCGCGGCCCGCTCCGACCTGATAAATCCGTAAAAGAAAGTGATGACCCCGGTACACATGAACACCGAAGCAACGAGGTGCAACGCCAGTGCGAGATAATCCTTGATCATTATTTTAAATCCGAAACGCCCGATGACAAGAAGCAGGATACAGGCAATAGCCGTGATGAGGAATGTCGATATGATCTTCCCCGCGATGATTTCCCCCGCCTCTACCGGTGTCGTGAACAGCCGGGCCAGCGTGCCGGTCTGCTTCTCCCTTACGATATCCCTCAATACGATCTCACTGATAAACATGAGACCGAGCATGAGGCTCCCCGGGAGAACGAATGCAAAGAGGTTTATCCCGCCGGTCCGCTCTCCCTCCGGCGCCAGCGTCTCCGTCTCGAGCGTGACCAGCGAATCGGACAGGTAGCCGCGCACGAGGATTGCCCTCGTCCTCGATGTATTGAGCACATCCTCAATATCGCCGCCTGTCGGCCATCGGTCACCCTCAAGCAAGACCCGCACACTTTTTATCGGTTCCGCGAAGATCCGTGAACCCCGATCGATCGTCAAAACCATGGTTTCGACCACTTCCTCGACGATCATCGGGAGAAACGACTCAGCAGGATTCTTTACCACCCTGATAACGGTCGGATGCCTGTCGAGGACATCCCCGGTGAAGTTCTCGGGCACCTCGACCAGCGCCGACGCCTTGCCCTCGCGCATCATCGAGTATCCCTCTTCCCCATCGACGATGACGAGATCGATCATTTCGGCGAAACGATCCTGCTGGAGACCCTGTCTCAGTAAATTCGACATGAACCCGCTGTCCCTGTCGACGAGGAGTACCCTTATCTTCGGCAGCTCAACGCTCCCCGACCTGCCGAAGACGATCCCTACGATGAGGGTCAGGACGAGCGGCATGAGCATCATGATGACCACGGCGAAGGGGCTTCTCAGCCTTCGCCTGAGATCATTTGCCAGTATGATGGAAACCAGTTTCATGCAATGCCTGCAAACCGAAGGGCGCCGCGGCGGAACAACAAGGCTCTGTCAGTCTCGAAGCTCCCTGCCGGTAAGCTTGATAAAGACACTCTCGAGACTCGGTTCCTTTATCGAAACCTCACCGACGTTCACTCCCGCGGCGAAGAACCGCTCGAGCAGTCCGCTGATCGAGTGCGAATCGGGCACCAGCACCCGGATGGAATCGCTCTCCAGATGATCGACCTTGACGCCTCCAAGCAGGGGGTTCACCTGCTCGGCGGTAAAGCTGCCGGTCACCGTCACGATATCTTCTTCCCCGACCAGACGGACCAACTCCTGCAACGTTCCTTCGGCCAGGATCCTCCCGTTATCGATGATCGCGATCCTGTCGCAGAGGTTTTCCGCCTCCTCGAGGTAATGTGTCGTGTAGATCGCCGTCGTCCCCCGCGATACTTCCTCCCTGATGATATCGAGTATGTTGATCCTGGCCTGCGGGTCGATCCCCAGTGTCGGTTCATCGAGCAGTATGATCCTCGGGTGATGCAGAAGACCGATACAGAGATTTATCCGTCTTTTCATCCCTCCCGAGTATTCTCTCACCGGATCGTTCGCCCGTTCCGAGAGTCCTACACGTTCGAGAACCCTGTCCGCCGCCGAACGCAGTTCACGACCCGACAGCCCGTACAGACTGCCCCAGAAATGCAGGTTTTCCCTCCCGGACAGCTCCTCGTACAGGGCAATCTCCTGTGGGATGACGCCGAGAAGCGAGCGGATTTTCCGCCCGTCCTTCCTGATATCCATCCCCGCTATGGATACCGTCCCGGAATCGGCGAGGAGAATCCCCGCGATGATCGAAATAGTTGTAGTCTTTCCCGCACCGTTCGGACCGAGGAAACCGTAGATCTCCCCCTCCCCCACATGGAAGTTTATCCCGTTTACCGCATCGACTTCGCCGAACGATTTTCTGATCTCACGTACCTCGATCATCTTTTTCCTCCAGGCGAGCGCCTGTCATGGGTGGCAGATCCGGATACCGAACACCCGTCCGTTCAATGCCGGAATAGTGTCAGAAAGCTCTATATTATACAACATCTCGTTGGCCCGTTCGCGCCGTCCCGATATAGGTTGCCTCACCGCCGCCCGTTGCACTAGAATACGGCCTGACTCTTTAAATGTTGCGAAAACAACCGGCCGGCTTCAAAAAGCACCGGACACCGATCAAGGAGGAATGTGATGATATACCGCCTGGCGTTACTCGCACTTGCCTGTCTGACGGCGGCGCTCGTGGCATACCCTTCCGGGGCGCAATGCGACGGGCCGCGGGCGATTACCTTCGACGACCTCATCTCCCTCGGCCGGATCGGGAGCTTCGAGATCTCCCCCGACGGTAAATGGATCGCCTTCACCGTAACCTGGTTCAGCAAGGAGGATAATTCATCCAACACCGATATTTACCTTGTGCCCGTCAGGGGAGGGGAAGTGTGGAGGTTCGTCAGGAGCGACGGAAACGATCACTCGCCCTGCTGGTCTCCCGACGGCAGGCATCTTGCCTTCGTCTCCGACAGAAACGGCCGGGCGCAGATCTGGGTGATCCCGGTCGATGGAGGAGAGGCCAGAAAGGTGACCGATGTTCCGACCGGCGTGTCCAATCCACTCTGGTCGCCGGACGGCCGAACGATTGCCTTCACATCCAACGTGTACCCGGAATGTTTCGATATGGAATGCAACGGGGCAAAACTCGAGGAATTCGAGAAGGGACACATCCGGGCAAGGCTTATCGATCACCTCATCTACCGTCACTGGAATCACTGGCGTGAAGGGAGATGGAGCCATCTCTTCCTTACCGACATCGACGGTGAATCCCTCATCGAGATCAACAAGGGCCGCACCGATGTCCCCCCCATCTCGCTCGGGGGAGAACGGGACGTTGATTTCTCGCCTGACGGAACCGAGCTCTGCTTCGTCATGAACCCCGACCCCGTCGTCGCCGTCTCTACGAATAACGACCTCTATATCATGCATGTGCCGGACGGCGAGCCCGTTCCGGTAACCGGCGGCAACCCGGCAAACGACAACAACCCGCGTTATTCCCCGGACGGCCGCTATATCGCGTACCGCGCACAGTTCACAGAAAGGTTCGAGGCGGACAGGTACAGGCTCATGCTGTACGACAGGAGGCGCGGCGGGACCGTGACCCTCACAGGGAACTTCGACTACAGCATCGGCCGCTTCTCCTGGAGCAAGGACAGCCGGACGATCTTCTTCACCACTGAAGACAGGGGACGTTCCTCTATCGGAAAGGTCTCCATACGGGGCGGCGATGCAAAACTGATCATCAGGGGCGGGTACGACACAAGGCTGCGCACGAGTCCGGACGGGAAATATATCGTCTTCGCCCGGCAGAACGTGAAGCGGCCTATCGAGCTCTACCGCGCGACGACCGGCGGCGGCAATGTGACACCACTTACCGATATAAACGGAGAGATCCTTGCGGGTATCGAGATGGACGCTGTCGAGGAGTTCCGGTACGAGGGCGCAGAGGGACGCGAGGTGCACGGTATGATCGTCAGGCCGCCTTTCTTCATGGAAGGAAAGAAGTACCCGATGATCCTGCTGATCCACGGCGGGCCGCAGGGGGCGTTCGGCGACGATTTCCACTTCCGGTGGAACGCCCAGATGTTCGCATCTCCCGGCTACGTGGTTGCCATGCTGAACCCCAGGGGAAGCACCGGCTACGGTCAGCAGTTCACCAACGAGATCAGCGGTGACTGGGGCGGCAAGGTGTACACTGACATCATGAACGGCATAGATTACCTCACCGGGAACTTCCCGTTCATCAACGATTCACTCATGGCGGCGGCAGGAGCATCGTACGGCGGATACATGGTTAGCTGGATCGAGGGACACTCCGACCGCTTCCGCTGCCTCGTCTCGCACGCAGGTGTCTATAACCTGACAAGCATGTACGGCGCCACAGAGGAACTCTGGTTCCCCGAATGGGAATTCGAGGGAACACCGTGGGAGAACGAGGATATGTACGCCAGGTTCTCGCCGCACCGTTACGCGGCCGGGTTCAAAACGCCGTGCCTTGTCGTCCACGGGGAGCGTGATTTCCGCGTGCCCTACACTGAGGGACTCCAGCTCTTCACGGCGCTGCAGAGAAAGGGAGTTCCGTCAAGGCTGCTGTTCTACCCGGACGAGGACCATTTCGTACGGAAACCCCTCAACGCTGAGTTGTGGTGGAAAACACTGCATGAATGGTTCGCGCAGTACCTGAAATAATCAAAAAACCGGAAAAGAAACCATGAAGGGGTCACGCGGGCCACCTCCTCAGAACCTTTCCCGGTAAAGCTGTCTCTATATCGACCGACCGGCACCCCCCTGCCCGTCATCTCTCAACGGAAAACCCATTGTATCACACACCGCTTGAATCATGGAAGAAAAATCGTTCCTTCCCCCGCGTGAATGGTACATCCTGACACTTTGACACTGTGCACTATGCCCCTGTCGCACTGCACGTCGACCAGGATCATGCTCGGCCTTCCGATCTCGACACCCTGCTCGATCGCAAGACGGAGAGTGGCGGGAAACTTCAGTATCCTGGCAAGGTAGCCGCCGAGAGCGCCGGCAGCCGATCCGGTCGCCGGGTCTTCGGGAACGTTGAGGCCGGGCGCGAAAAATCTCGATCGAACATTGGCCTTCCTGCTTTCTACCCGTGCAAAAAGGTAGATGCCGCATACTTTGTGCCGCGTGATGACGCTCATTGCCTCGCTCATGCTGAGCCCCGCCCTCTTGACGACCTCGGGATTCTGCGCTTCCACGATAAGGAAATCGAGCCCGTTCGAAACGACCCCGCCACCTATTACCTCGTATGTCTTGATCCCGAGCGCCCGGGCAGCCTGCCCCCTGTTCTGAAGCGCCGAACCGAACTCGGGCACCGGCTGATGCATCCTAATCATCGAGATGCTTTTGCCCGAATACTCAACATCAAGATCGATCACCCCGACGTCGAGTTCGATGGATAGCGTTTCCGGTTTCTTGCCCTTACCCCTTCCCCGGGACAGCAGCACGAACGCCGTCCCGATCGTGGGGTGCCCGGCGAACGGGATCTCATCGGCAGGCGTAAAGATGCGTACCCTTGCTTCAATGCCCTTCTTCCTGGATGGATATATAAACGTGGATTCCGAGAAATTTATCTCACGTGCGATATTCTGCATCTGCTGCTTCGTCAGTTTGCCCGGCGAGGGAAACACGGCAAGCTGGTTGCCCCCGAACAGCTTCTTCGTAAATACGTCAACATGTTCATAGAACAGTTTACGAGCCATGTCTTATCCTTCGAAAAAGGAAACCTGCCTCTCTGCCGCCAGTGGCCGTATCGTATCAGACATCCCGGGATACAGAAAAGGAAAAAAGCCGTCCATTTAGCGGGCTGATTTCTTTTTTCTTGGATAAGGGAATAAAAGCCGTTATATTTGTGCTGCTTATAATTATTCGACGGCACAGGAACACGGAGGTGACCGGCGCATGAGTTTCCGCAACCTGCTCTATTTCTTTGTTATCTCGGCAGTTATGGTATCTCTCCTCCCGGCTCGCTCGACGGCCGAGAAGGCGAATTCCCCCAATCCAAGGGTCTACGTCAAGACGAACATCGGATCCTTCACGATCGAGCTCTTCGAGAAGGAAGCCCCGGCAACTGTAAAAAACTTCCTCAATTACACCGAAAAGAAATTCTACCACGGTACTACATTCCACCGCGTCATGAAGAACTTCATGATCCAGGGCGGCGGGTTCACACCGGAAGGGCACAAGAAGCTGACCGGGCCCGGAATCAAGAACGAGGCCGAAAACGGGCTGAAGAACCTGAAGTGCACCGTCGCCATGGCCCGTACTCGCGAACCGCACAGTGCCACGTCGCAGTTCTTCATCAACATGAAGGACAACCCCGGTCTCGACTTCACGGAAACAACACTAAAAGGATACGGCTACGCCGTCTTCGGCAAGATCGTCGAGGGCTGGGATGAGGTCGAAAAGATCAGGAACGTGGCCGTGAAGGCGAACCCGGACAGGCCGAATGAAATATCGGTCCCTCTCAAACCGGTCGTCATCAAGTCGATCCGCAGAATATTCCCGGAGGACGAAGAGAAAGAATAGTAATACATCTCTTCACGACGAGAAGCCCCGAGGCGGTCCCCCTGAATCAGGGACCGCCTTTTTTTAGGGGGAAATTTATTCCCTGTATCTGGCCATCGCCTGCCCACCGACCCCGACCGAATCGAATGGAACAGCCCTCCGCCCGGACGGACAGCCTTCAACTTGGTGAAATTTAACGAGTTACCTGACTAATTAAATCGTGAAGTTTTCACCGGGTGGAATGGATCTTGAAGATACCCTTCCGGGCATCCGCATGCACTGTTCCGTTTATCAACCGGCCGGAGCGACCGGCCGGCACAGACGGCTGCCGTCCGGCGCCACGGACAGGGAAGAAGACAAATTGCCATGAGTGACAGAGAGCTCGTATCGTTCACCCTCCTGTTCAAGGCCCTCGTGCACGGAAGACGGTTCATCGTATCGATCATCATCGGCGGCTCGATCGTATCCCTCGTCCTGGCATTCACCCTGCCCAAGACGTATACCTCGGACGCCTCAATTCTGCCCTCGGGAAAAACCCTTCCGCTTGGAACGCTCGGAAGCGCACTGAACATGATGAACATCGACGCTGATCTCGAAATTCCCCCGAACAGCTCGTACCTTTTTCCAACGATTCTCTCGAGCAGGAGTCTCAGGTGCCAGCTCCTCGCGACGACATATGATGACGGCAGCGGGAAAAAGCGGCTCGACGTAATCCTCGGAACGGACAGCGAGGAACAGGCACTGAAAAAGCTCGACAGGATCATCGATGTCGGCATGGAGAAAAGGACCGGTATCATCTCGATACGGGTCACGACCCGGAACGCGCAGCTCTCGGCACACATCGCCGGGCAGCTCATCCTGCTGCTCGAGAAGTTCAACCGTGAGAAACGGCATCTCAAGGACTGGCAGGACTACGACTTTCTCGTGAACAAACTGAAAGATATCGAAACCGAGCTGTTTGCCGCGGAAAAAACGCTTATGGAATTCGAGATGCACCACCGTGACCACATCACTTCCACCGACCCCCACGTAATAATGGAGCACGATCGGCTGTTGCGAGACCTGCGGCTGCAGCACGAGATCTATATCGACCTGATGAAACAGGTCGAGCTTGCCGATATCGAGCTGAAGAAAGAAACACCTCTCGTAAAGGTACTCGATGCACCCGCCGTGCCGCAGGTGAAGAGCGGGCCGGGAAGAAAGGCGATCGCGTTGCTCGGCGGAACACTGTCCCTGCTCGTCGGTCTGGCCTGGCCCATCCTACGCGAGGTTTCCCTCATCGATATCCTTCGCGGGAAATTCGTCGAGTAATTTCGGTGTGCACACACGCTCCGGCAGCGCAAACAGTGCAAACAGGATCATCGGATACCGCGCCAGAAGGAGCATGTGCGAGAAAAAATGGTGAATGACGACAGCGCAGAACATCAGTACGAGGCATAACTTCATCGCCCGGCCCCGCACGTCGCCGCCGGTACGTCGCGCCACCGCGACGCTCGACAGGAACGACACGAGAACAGCCAGGTACATGACCGCCGGAACGATTCCGGCTTCCGAGAGTATTAACGCAAACGTGTTGTGGGGTCCGTTCGGAACACCGGACCGTGAGACATCGGTAGAGGGAACCGAGTATAGCAGGGCCGAGTAGAGACCGTGGCCCGTGAGCGGCCGCTGAAGAAACCGCTTCAGGTGAAAATCAAGAAGCCATAGCCGGTCGTTATCGTCGATCCGTCCCTCGACCATCATCGTTAACTTCTGAAATGAAAAACGCACATCGCTCTCGGCATCCGTCATGATGAAACCGGCGATCTGCACGACCCCGAGGGCGATGATCGCGCCGGCCACGATTACCACCAGCGCCCTTCTGAAACTGTGTTTGAAGCAGACGAACTGTCCGAGGAAGATCAACACGAACAGCAGCATCCCCTCCCTGGAAAAGGTCGTAAACACGCCGAAAAAGAACAGTATCTGCGTGGCAATCATCGCCAGTGCCATCCGTTTCCCTTTCGCGGTCCAGAGCCAGTAGAGGGAAGCGATCATGGCGAGGTTCACGATAAAGGCCGAAACGTTTGCATTCTTGAGCAATCCGGCGGACCGGCCGAACGAGTGCGACATGCCGAGTAACGAGGGGTAAAAGAACTCCACGATGTTGACGACACTCACGATCAAGCCGGATAACACGATGAGAGATATTACCTTCTCGAGACGGTCCCACCGGTTGACAAGCAGGTAGACGACAGCGAAGTACGTAACGGCGTAGATGCTGTCCTCCAGCCACAGCACTGCCCCCACGCCCGTAGCCTCTGCGATTCCGAACACGAAGTACGTCACAAGGAACAAGACAAACAGGCAGGCCGGAACGGTTGGCCTGTTCAGCCTCGTTCCGGTAAGCAGCACCACGGCAGCCATCGCCGTGGCGGTGAAAAGAAAGAGGACCTTGCCGAATGGTACCGATGCCGCCGCGGAGATCCACGCGTCGAGCCGCAGGAAGGCGAAGAGAACAAGCGGGTAAATAACAAGTGACGGTTTTCCAAGAAACACAACAACCCCCGCGATCACCGGGACGGCGAAGAGCAGCCGTATATCATACAGAAACGCGCCAAATATCATGGCGGCGCCGGCGAACGCAAACAGAAGTTCTTCAACCGATATTCCGGCGTTACGGGTTTCTCCGCCGTTCATGCGCCGGCTCCCTCCCTCAGGTCCTTCCACCTACGCACCGTCTCACGAGCGGCACCGATCGCAAGTCACGCCTGATCTCATCGAGCAGGTTATCGACCGTCTCACGATTCCCTCCCGTCCGCCACCGCCGGAACGACTCGACTGCAACAAGGATCAGCACGCCGATGCCCAAACCGGCACATGCAAAGGTGATGAGCAACTGGACGGGCTTCGGCCATGACGGCTTTCCGGGCGTACAACCGTAATCGAGAACGTTCAGGATGGGAATGTCTCTTTCGGCATCGATCCCGGCCCTGCGGAGCTGCTTGCCGAGTTCGAAAAACAACACCTGCTCGAGCTCGACGGTGCGTTCCAGGCGCCGGTGCTCCATGAGCATACGTGGATCGGTCGACATATCGAAATTCCTGTTGGTGTCCCTGAACAGTTTGAGCTTCTCTTCGGCCGCCAGGAGTTCCTTCCGGCAGCTTTCGAATTTTTCACTGACAAAACGGCACACCTCTCTCGCCGTGGAAGCGCGGTCCCGGCTGTTGAACTCCTCGAGCCTCGCGATATACGCATTGACGACACCGGCGGATAGCTCCGGATTGTCTGTCGTGACCTCGAGAACAAGCGTATTCGTACTTCGGTCGGCCCAGAACCTCGCCACCCTGTTCCCCAGCACGATCAACGCCGCGTGGTCGTTCCCGACTCCGAGATGCTCCTGCAGGGTTCGGGAAACCCTCTTCCCCTTCTCGGTGTACGTGTAACACTGCTTGAGAATATCAAGACCGATCAGCCTGCTCCCGAGAATATCCGGATAGAGTGGAAGGAGGCTTCTCCTGGTGCTCATATGAAGATAAAGCCCGAGTTCCTCGATGGACGGGTCAGCGATGTCGACTCCTGAAAAGCCCCTCGACGAGGGAAGGATGGTAGCGAAAGAGGTGTACCGCCTGCCGGCGGCGGCGAGCATGACCGCCCCCGCCGAGATGGAAATAATTACCGTCGCGAGGAGAAAATATCTTCCCCTCCCGAGCGCATCACCGGCCCAGCGGTGCCACCGGCACGCCGGCCTTCTGTATTCCGGATCACGATCCATACCGTAACATTAATATTGATGGACAATTACACATGCCCAAAAGCCGGTCTCGGCCTCCGGTACACGTCATGTCAAAAACAGGCGGTTACCGGCATTCGGACGGGTTTCCATGTTTGGATAATGCTGCAAGAAGGGAGCCATCAACGGGTGAGCATCAGGCCGTCGAAAGGCAGCCATATCGAAAACTCGGCCCCAGTCCCGACATCGCTGTTACAAAACAGTCTTCCCCCATGCCCCGCGATGATCCTCTGTGAAACGGACAGTCCGATGCCGAGACCCTTGACGTTCCTCACTGTAGAGTTGGATGACCTCTTGAAGGGTTCTACAATGCTTTTGATCTCATCCCTCGGTATTCCGATGCCGTCGTCCCTGACGCGAATAACGAGGTACGACGGCTCCTCGTGCGATTCCGGTCCCCCGGACATTTGCAAGGACTCACCGCCGCCTTCATGAAAAGGATCCGGCCCGCACGTCTGAAAGAAGCGCTCATCCCCTGAATGGTCGGAATCCCGGATCTCCACACCCTCCCCGTCCCCGGGAGGCTCGAGAGACACCGAGGTCGAAATATCGATCCTTCCACCCCATTTCACGAAATCGACCGCGTTATTGATGATGCTCCTCAGGACAATCCTGATCCTCGAGACGTCGGCCATGATCTCCCTGTAGCGGGCGCGATCGTCCACGTTCACGGCGACCCGCTTTTCTTCAACCTCCGGGATAACCTCCCGCAGGCAATCCTCGATGATGGATGACACCTCGGTCCGTTCAAGATTCAGGACCGGCCTGTCAAGTTCCATCTCGTTCAATGCAAGGATATGTTCGACATTGTTATGGAGCCGTGTAACAGCGTCCTTCGCCATATCGATCATGAGCCCTTCCTCCATGTCCTCGGTTGCGACCGACCAGAGGGTGCTCTTGAGCACCGTGAGAGGGGTTCTCAGTTCGTGCGAAGTATGGTTGATGAATTCCTGCTTGACCTTGGAGAAGCGCTCGACATCCCTTTTCGACATGACAACGGAACGGTAGAGCCGTGCGTTCTTGATCGAAATAATGGCCACCTTTGACATCATGCGGAGCAACTCATTGTCGAATTCGGAAAATTTCTCCCCGGTGACCTTGCCGCCGAAGAAGAGAATGCCGATGATGCCCGTATCATCGTTCAACGGGAACGCATATGCAAATCCCTCCTCGATGAGTGGATTGAGCCGTTCCGCATCGGTTTCGCCGGCGGCGCCCCGGTTGAAGAATCCGTCGATATGAACAGGACCATTCTCCTTCCCGATCCACGTCACGAACGCCGACTTCTCGTCAAGCGCGGGGAAAGCCGACTCGCACCGTATCCCGAGCGCATGGTATGATTCGAATCTCCGGCGTCCGGGGATATTGAGGTACAGCGAGACCTTTCGCAGCTTCAGCTGGCCCATGACCGTCAGTATGAACAGGCTTACCGTCTCCTTCATATCGAACGTCGTGCCGATCTTGTCAAGCAGCCTGAAGAACGCATCGAACGTCATGTTGCACCGCTCGATATCCTCCTCCATCTGCCTGACGGCAGCCTGCATCTCCTGCTTGCTCATATTGGTCTTCGTTTTGTCCATGGCGACATCCTCTTCGGAGCTGCCGTACTACACGATTTTTTCTTTTGAATCACTTATCGTGAAAAAATCATCCAGGTTGAGCAGGCGGAATACCGACTTGATCTTTAATGAGACGTTCAGAAACATCGCATCTCCCCCCTCCTCACGAAGGGTCGAGACGATACCGAGCAGGATACCCACACCCGCGCTCGAGATAAACGTCACACTGCTGAAATCGAGCACGATTCTGTACATCATGCTTTCTGTCAGTTGCGACATCAGGTTCTCCATGATAAGAGCGCCTTTTGCGTCCAAATCTCCCCGCAGTTCGATGATGTACGAACCGTCCTGGAGAGGTTTCGGATCGCCTACTTCAAAATTACTCATATCAACCTCCCTGTTGACATCGGGGCCTCCACTTGAATGGTGCATCGATTTTTCGAAGAAGATCCTGTTGAAATTCGCATCTCTACTGTAATTCATATGCTCG
>DAOVFR010000131.1 GCA_030672805.1 Candidatus Krumholzibacteriota bacterium | reverse complement strand
GGGGGCGCGCGCGCGCGACCGCTACGCCGTTCTCCTGCCGCACCTGGCTCACCGGACGGACCTCGATTACATCATCGGGGAGCTGATCGGGGAGCTGAGTGCGGGACACACGTACGTATTCAGCGGTGACATGCCGGCGGTGGAACGCGTGCCCGTCGGCCTTCTCGGATGCAGGCTCGTGGCGGGAAAGAAGTACTACCGGATCGGCACGATCCTCCAGGGCGAGAACTGGCATGATAACCTGCGTTCCCCGCTCACCGAGCCCGGCCTGAACGTCAGGGAAGGCGATTTTCTGATCGAGATCGATGGCCGGGAAGTCACCACGAAAGACGATCCTTACATCTATCTCGAGAACAAGGCCGGCATCCCGGTGACGCTCAGGATCAATGACGGTGAATCACGCAAGGGTTCCAGGGAGATCGTCGTTACACCGATAAATTCGGAGCTGGGTCTCTTCTACTGGGAATGGGTCGAGCGTAACCGCCGCATTGTCGACGAGCTCTCCGGCGGTCGCGTCGGGTACATGCATGTACCGAACACGGCCCATGACGGGTTCAGGGAATTCTTCAAGGCGTTCCAGCCGCTGCGGAACAGGGAGGCGCTCATCATCGACGAGCGGTACAACGGAGGCGGACATTCTCCCTTCGACATGATCCAGATTCTCGGAAACAGGATTTTCAGTTACTGGGCGGCCCGCCATACGGAACTGACCCGTTCACCGGTTCTCGCGAACGAGGGACCGAAGGTGATGCTCATCAACGGTCTTTCGTCTTCGGGGGGGGACATGTTCCCGTTCTACTTCAAGAAGGCGGGGATCGGTCCCCTTATCGGTGAAAGGACCTGGGGCGGTCTGATCGGGTATGGTTACTCCCCGAGATTCGTCGACGGCGGGGGACTCGCCGTGCCGGGATTCGCCTTTGTCAATACCGAGGGTGAGTGGGACGTAGAGGCGGCAGGTGTCGATCCGGATATCTACGTCTTCGATGATCCGGCCCTGATCCAGGCGGGACGGGAACCGATGCTGGAGAAGGCGGTCGAGTATCTTCTCGAGGAGCTGGAAAAGAAGCCGGCGAAGAAAATCACGACACCACCGGGGCCCGACAGGAGTTGAGCCGTGTACGGCGTATGGTGCCGTGCCATGCGGGGTTCGCGATTGTACCGAACTGGAGGTTATGCATGAACAGACACACAATCGTTGCCGCAGCGGCGGTCGCTGCGCTTTTACTGGCGCTGCCGTCCGCAGTCGCGGCAGGCAGGAAAAAAGACCGTGTGAAATACGTGGAGCGTTACCGTGACCCGGTGCTCAAGGAAATGAAGGAGGAGATGGACAGCCTCGCCGCGGTACGGGACAGCATAACGACCTGCATCAAGGATCAGTGGAAGGACAGGAAGAAGAAGGAAAAGGAAGAGCGGAGGGTCATCAGGTTCGACTTCGACGGCTTGGTGAAACCGAAGTCGCCCGACGTGTTCGAGGCGCCGTTTCACTTTCCCCCGGTTCCCCAGTATTACACGGGCACCTGCTGGTCGTTCTGCACCACGTCGTTCATCGAATCGGAGGTGAAACGCCTGACGGGGAAAGAGGTCAAGCTGTCCGAGATCTACACCGTGTACTGGGAATACGTCGAGAAGGTGAGGGGGTACGTCCGGAAGCGCGGCAACCAGCACCTTGCCCAGGGCTCCGAATCGGATGCCGTGCTTATCATCTGGGACCTGTACGGGATCGTACCTGCTTACGCATACACGGGGCTGAAGGACGATGGCGCGCGCCACAACCACAGCGAGCTGGCCGGGGAGATCAAGGATTATCTCGAGTTCGTCGGAGAACATGGATACTGGAACGAGCAAGCCATTATCGCACACGTCCGGGGGATACTCGACCGCTACCTCGGCAGGCCTCCCGAGACGTTCGAGTTCGAGGGTGGGACGATGACCCCGAAGAGGTTCCTGGCGGAAGTTCTCCGTATCGATACGGGAGATTACGTGCAGCTCATGTCGACCCTCCAGACGCCGTTCTACACCCGGGAAAAGTTCGATGTATCGGACAACTGGCGGCCGACCGACACATACTACAACGTTCCCCTGGTAGTTTTCTACGAGCGCCTCAGGACGGCGGCAAAGAAGGGGTATACCGCGGCGATTGGCGGGGACGTCTCCGAGCCCGGATACTACGGATTCGAGGACGCGGCGATCGTTCCGACGTTCGATATCCCTCAGGAGTACATCGATCAGGATTCAAGGGAATTCCGGTATTTCAACAATACAACGGGTGACGATCATGGCTTGCATCTGCTTGCCTTCAAGAGGGTCGGGGGCAGGGACTGGTTTCTCATCAAGGATTCTGCGCGGAGCTCGAGGCACGGGGCGTTCAGGGGATACTATTTTTACCGTGACGATTATATCAAGCTCAAGATGTTGACGTACATGGTCCACCGGGACGTCATCGAGGACCTGCTCCCCCGCTTCGGGGAATGATCAAAGTGCGTATGATTTTTTGACGCGGACCCCGTTTTTATTATTATATTGAATAGGGCAGGCATGTAGATACGGGGTCACGGCATCCAGCAAGGGTGGCGGGGCCGGGGGCATGTCAGAACTAAGGCAATCGGTTATTCCGGAGGAAACGGTATGAGGGGGACAGTGCTGGCGGTGTACATGGCGGTCATCGCATCGGTCGGCGTCGGCCTGCTCGCCGGCTGCTCGGAGAATACGTTTGTTGGCGAGCCGCACGGGAACAAGCCGCCGGAGGTTTGGCTCTCGAGCGGTCCGGTGGAAAAGGATACAACCGGGTACCGGGTCCATTTCTACTGGAGTGGCTGGGATCCCGACGGTGAGATAGACCACTTCGAATTCGTTATCGCGGACGGCGATCCATTCGGTTTCGATCCGGATGACACAACCGGCATCGAGAAATGGACGAGAACCGATTCATACGACAGCACCTTCAAGGTTACCGCCGACGAGTTGGTCGGAGCGTACGAGGAGAATGAGCTCTACACGCGATACGAGAAAACGCATACATTTTTTCTCCGTGCCGTCGACCTGGAAGGCATGGGATCGAGGGCGGCGACACGCTCCTTCACAGCCTGGACACTGGCGCCGACGATCACGATCGACAGACCCAGACTGCAGTCGTCCAGTATTCAGGCGTACAGCAGCAAGATTACGTTCGGGTGGACCGGCCGTGACCCGATCGATGCGGTGGCCAACGTACAGGACCCCGATTCGATAAGGTATCTCGTATGGAGTATCAAGGTGCCGTTCGACTGGCCGGTCTCGAAGCCATACTGGATCGTGGACGATCTGAACCAGAATCCGTGGCGCTTCGAGGACAGCTGGTCGAAATGGATCTCGTACAGTGCCCCGAACGATTCCGGACGCGTGACGATCATCGGCGACGACGAGATTCTCGAGCCCTCGCAGTATATCTTTGCCATGCAGGCCATGGACGAGGCGGGCGCCGTCACGGCCATTTTCAGGTTGAATGACAACGTCCGGGTGTTTTACGTGTCCAAGAAAGTCAACCCGATCCTGAATGTCCAGGAACCATTTCTCGGTGCATTCAAGTTCGCCGGCATGTCTCTCATCGACGTGCAAAAGGACCTTCCGCCGGGCGTGCCGCTGAAATTCTCATGGCATGCAAACGCCGAGGATTACGGAGGCGAGATCGTTGGGTACCGATGGGGCTGGAATGTAAAGGATCTTAACGATCCGGATGACTGGCCGGTGCCGTTCAGTATTTTCAATACAGTTACGAGGAAGAAGCTCTATTCCGGGATTCATGATTTCTCCGTGGAGGTTATCGACAACGGCGGAAGAATTACACGCGGCCAGATATCCATAACGATCATTCCATTCACGATGGAGCGGAACCTGCTGTGGATTGACGATTTTCAAGGCGCCGAGAACCAGCCGCCGAACTATATGATTCCGAGCGAGCAAAACCACGATGCGTTCTGGACCGGTATCTGCGGCAGATCCAGGGATTTCATCGTGGAGAGGGATGTGTACGACACGATGGACAATAACCGGAAGCCGCCGGAAATGAATCTCGTCGGCAGGTACAAGAACATCATCTGGTGTTACACGCCGGGGAGCAGTGCCTGGAGCGATGTCGTATCGTTCGTCCCGGAAAGCATGATAGGCCAGGCGACGAAGCTCTCCCTGAATTACCTTGCGATCTTCCTTGCAAAAGGCGGACATCTCTGGACCTGCGGAAGGTCCGAGTTGAGGGGTGGACTCGCAGCTATCTTCCCGACCAGCCCGACCTTTCCCGCTTCATTCAAATTCGAGATGAATACACATGTCTCCTGGGACACGAGCGGTGTGAACTCCATGGGTTACAAGGACCACTGTGTTTCGGTGCTCGACAAGGTCTGGGGCAGCTTCAAGTCCGGTCCCGACATTCCCTTGCGGTCTATTAACAGGGACGGGCTGCGGTTGGCGATCCGTGATGACGACGATCCGGTTTCGGACCTGCACGACGGTATTCCCCGGAAGCTTGAACTGTGGGATGAGGTCACCAGCCCCGGCCGGTTTTTCGACCCTTCCAAGCAGGGTTTCCATTACGTCGAGTTATACGACCCCGAGTACTGGATGGAGAAACAGGGCATCACATCCCAGGGCTGCTTCCGCCCGCTCTACAGGATGAGTGCGAGGAACACGAACTCGCCCGTACATAACGCGACAGCAGTGTTCTGGACCACGAAGCACGATACGATCATTCCCGAGGTTACGAATGGTGTCGCCGTTGCGGCGCCGAGCATTCACTTCGGATTCCCCCTGTGGTTTTTCGATCATGAATCGGTTGACAGCATAGCAACCGTGATTTTCAGCGAGTGGGGAATCCTGGATGAATAACGACGAATTCCCCCCGAAGCAATCCGGACCCTTCAAGTTCACCAATATACAGACCGGCAGCTCCGTTGCGGCTGCTCTGATCGTGGCGGCCCTGACCGGCAGAACCATTGCGGCTGCTCTGATCGTAGTGGCCCTGTTGAGGTGCGGTGCCGCCTTCGCCGGTGAAACGGCCGCAAAGGCGGGCGAGAAAGGGCATCTTTATACTGTAACCCTGACCTGCGTCGCGCTCGATTCGGATAATCTCGATACGCTTGCCGCCCGCTGGGGGGTGATCGACAAGAATGGTGCGGACCGTTATCCGCCGCTCGGCCTGTCACTTTACCACGATGCCGATGAGGGCTATTTTTACAGCGGCGGGGCGTTCTGTGTCACCGTGCCGGACGGGCCGACGGTCATACATGTGTGTCACGGGTTCGAGTACGTGCCGGTAACCGACACGGTTCTTATCGCCGCCGACACGACGGTCGAATACCACCTCGAAAGATTCGTCGATATGACTGCAGCCGGCTGGTTTTCGGGAGACGTCCAGGTCCATATCCATCATGCAGGGGGATATTACAACCTCGACCCGGATGATGCTCATCGCGTGGGACTCGCCGAGGGATGCAACGTGATGAACTGCCTCGACAATGATTTCTGTTTCTCCGGGGCGCCCGATCCGGTCAGCACGCCGGAATGCATCGTGTACATGTCCGAGGAATACAGGAGCGGCACGTACGGTCATATGGACCTGCTCGGCCTGTCATCTCTCGTATATCCCACGGGGTCATGCTGGTGGCCGATGAACGGGGAGATAGCCGATTCGGTTCACGCGCAGGCGGGAGCACTCGTAATCTCCGCGCATCCCGTCTCGACGGATGACTACTGGGATATCGACGACTGGCCGGGAAACGGGCTCGCGCGGGAACTGCCCGTCGACGTCATCAGCGGATCGATGGATGGATTCGAGGTGATGTGTTACAGTAATTATCGTACTGGAGGTATCGAAACGGACCTCTGGTACCATCTGCTGAATTGCGGTTTTCGTCTGACTGCCTGCGCCGGGACCGACGCGGCTCTCAACCGTCTCTACGACAACCCGCCCGGCGGTTACAAGACCTACGTATCCATTCCGGCTGGTGATTTCACCTTTTGCGCCTGGCTCGAGCACCTCGAGGCGGGCAGTACCTTCGTGACGAACGGACCGCTCATCACCACGTTCGAGGTGGGGGGGGTGCAACCCGGCGGTATCATGAAACTCGACGGTGGCTGGTACGAACTGGAGGGAAGGCTTTCCGTCACGTGCGCCTTTGCCCTTTCGCGGGCCGAGATCGTCATGAACGGCAACATCGTCGAGACACTTTACTTCGACATGGATTCGGGAAGTCTCGATGAGACGTTCACGGTGAGAATCTCCGAAAGCGCATGGGTCGCGGCCCGTGTGATGGGTTTCGACGACCATTGGGCGATTATCGGTGACACACTGTTTGCCCACACAAACCCCGTATATTTCGAGCTGGGCGGGGCGAGGATCGTCAAGCAGACGGACGCCGAACATCTCAGGGCGTGGGTCAGCGCGTTACAGATACTGTGTTCCGAGGAAGGCGAATGGTCCGACCCGGATGATTCGTTACTGGTGTACGCAAGTTTAGTGGAAGCGTACGATTATTACGACTCGCTCATGGCCGGCTTCACCGATGTGAACGTCGTCAACGGGCCTGCCGTCGACCGGTTCGAGCCGTACCTTGGACTGAACCTCCCCAATCCGTTCAGCGGCGGGACGCACATCGATTTCGGGCTGCGGGCGAACCTCCCGGGTTGTGAAGCAGGCGATGCCTATCCCGGAACGCGCGGGATTCCGTGTGATATTACGATCTACGATGTTACCGGGAGGGTGGTGAGGAGACTCTTCAGCGGTCATCTGCCGAACGGCGGGCGCCGCGTGTACTGGAACGGCGCCGGCAGTGGCGGCAACCCCATGTCGAGCGGCGTCTATTTCTGCAGGCTCGCGACACCGGGGGGCGCCGTAAGCAGAAAACTGATCCTTCTCCGCTGAGCGGGAAAACGCCCGGGAAGCGCCCCGCCAGGCCGCGCCGGCCGGAAGAGATGGAGAATAACGGGGAAACGCCCTTGACGTTTGATGATCAAGGGCGTTTCCCGCATTGGTAGCGGGGGCTGGATTTGAACCAGCGACCTTTGGGTTATGAGCCCAACGAGCTACCGGACTGCTCCACCCCGCAATAAATCTCTTCAGCAACCTAAGGTTTTTTCATTTG
>DAOVFR010000180.1 GCA_030672805.1 Candidatus Krumholzibacteriota bacterium | reverse complement strand
CCTTTGAAAAAGTTGAAAGCCCACCAACACCTAACAAAGCTCCCACCGATGAAAAATTAAAACCCACGACCCGGAAGGTGAAAGCAACTTCTTTAAATTATGCTCATGTTATTCACTCGACAAAAAAAGTGTCAAGGAGTTTTTACTCTTTTTTGTAAAATATTTTATATTTTCACTATGATTGTTTTCAAACGATCTACCTGCATTGACACATCAACACAACGTTGTTATCATCGGTGTCGTGCAAACAGGCACGGCATCCGTATGCAAAGGAACACAACATGAATACCAAGGCAACTCTGATAAGAAATGAACAACTGCTGTTCGAATTTCTGAGATCGGAACTGAAAAACGTTTTTGACACTGGCGGTAAAATCGCCGTAAAAATTCACATGGGGGAACCGGGCAATCAATACTATATCAAGGCATCATTCACAAAACATATTGTCGATGTGCTGAAAGAAGCAGGGTGCAGTTCTTTCATCTTCGATACACCAGTCGCCTACAGAAGCCCCCGCAACAACCCCGCTTCGTATCTCAATTGCGCCGCCGATCACGGGTATACCGAACAAAACGTCGGCGCACCAATCATAATCTCGGACAGGGGTGTTCCGGTAAAAGGAACACATATGACCTACCGGCTTGCGCTGGATCCGATAGAAGCCGACGGCGTGCTGCTTCTTACCCATTTCAAGGGACACATCGCTTCAGGAATGGGAGGAACGATCAAAAACATCGGAATGGGATGTGTGTCCAAAGTGACGAAGGGTGCGATCCATGAAGGGGGCGAACCTTACTACACCGAAGGGTGCACCCGGTGCAACGCATGTGTCGAGAACTGCCCAACGGATAACATACGCATCGAGAACGACCATCCCCGCTTCGACAATACCTGGTGTCCCGGCTGCAGCAATTGTATACTCTCGTGCCCCGAGAAGTGCATTTCACCCCGTATTGCAACATTCGACGAGCTGCTCTCGGAGGCGGCCGTGCTGGCGCATGACCGTTTCAGAAAGGTCTATGCGGTGAATGTACTCAAGAACATCACCAGGCTCTGCGACTGTATAGCCGATTCGGGACCGGTTATCGTCAACGACATCGGATTCATCTGCGGCGGCGATATGCTCACGGTTGATATCGCTTCCCTCGAATCCGTCAGGAAGACATCGGGCAGGGATGACGTATTTTCAGATTACAACAAGCGTTCTTCATGGGAGCACGTGCGTTCAGCGGCCCGGTTGATGAATAGATCGATGAATGTCTCGATCAATGAATTACATTGAACATGACCGATCGAATAAATAAATTTATTCAGCCCGGGGAAATAGTACGGCCGCACGTAACCCGCGTCGCCTTCCTGCTATTTTCACTGATCACGTTGATCGGTATCCGGCCGGGCCCCGCTTGGGCCGGCAGAGACAGACCATTCACCGTTCTCAAGGGGATCCCCGCCCGGTATACATCTCTCGACCAGGCCGTGGATAATTGCACCGACAGCGTCACGGCAACGCTCGACGGTTCGATCCTGTACCGCGGAACCCGCGATTCGTTGATCACCAAAGGCCTCACCATCGAGGCGGAAACGGCGGGGCGGCATGAACTCGTCATAAGGAGCGGCACTCGGACGATCATACGTGAAATCATTTCGGTCGATGGCATCCTCTCGATTCTGCCCCCGTTCTTGGCGATACTCTTCGCCCTCGTATTCAAACAGGTCGTACTCGCGCTCCTCGCAGGCATCTGGCTCGGATCCTTCTTCATCACCGGATTCCAGCCCCTGCCGTCCCTGCTGAGGATCATAGATCACTACGTCATCCAGACGATTGCCGGTTCCGATGAAGGGATCGATCATACATCGATCATTGTATTCACACTGTTGCTTGGAGGCATGGCAGGCATCACGTCACGCATGGGGGGTATGCAGGGAATCGTCGACAGGGTAGCCCGGATTGCCACGACTCCGAGACGCGGCCAATTCGCCGTTTGGCTGATGGGGGTCATCATTTTCTTCGACGATTATACCAACACCCTGATCGTCGGAAACTCGATGCGTCCCCTGACCGACAGGCTCCGGATCTCCCGCGAGAAACTTTCGTACATCGTCGACTCGACGGCCGCTCCGATCACGTCGCTCGCGGTTATCACGAGCTGGATCGGTTTCGAGATATCCCTTATCAACCAGTCGTTCGTTTCGCTGGGCGTGGACCGGAACCCTTTTACAACGTTCGTTTCTTCACTACCGTATAGTTTCTATCCTATTCTCGCGATTCTCTTCGTACTCTTCATCGTGGTTTCCGGAAGGGACTACGGCCCGATGCTCGGAGCGGAACGAAGGGCGCGATCCACCGGCAAGGTGAGCAGCGACACGGCCCTTCCCCTCTCGAACATCGACTCGGAAAGCGTGGCGGTCGGCGACGGGATCACCTGCAGGTGGCTGAACGGGATCGTCCCGGTAGCAGCCGTGATACTCGTGACCTTTATCGGGCTGGTTCTCACGGGACGGAATGCACTACGCTCTTCAAACGTGATCGATACGGGGATCCTCGACGCGATCAAGGAATCGAACTCCTTCGTCGCCCTGCTCTGGGGATCGTCGGCGGGCTGCATCGCGGCAGGGCTTCTCGCGCTTTCCCAGAAGATTCTTTCCCTCACGGAAACGGTCGCCGCATGGATTAACGGCATACGCTCCATGCTGAGCGCGATCATTATCCTCGTGCTTGCGTGGTGCATCGGGAATATATGCACAGAACTCCACACGGCTGACTACCTCGTCCACAACATATCGGCAATTCTGTCGCCTCACTTCCTGCCCGTTACCGTCTTCCTGCTCGCGATGGGCATTTCGTTCTCGACCGGCACTTCGTGGGGAACCATGTCGATCCTCACGCCGATCGTCATTCCACTCGTGTACGGTACCGCGTCCCTATACGGTATGCCGGGCGGGACATTCGAGCCGATTCTTCTTGCTTCGATCGCGGCCATCCTGTCCGGGGCCGTCTTCGGCGATCACTGCTCGCCAATCTCCGACACGACCATCATGTCGTCGATGGCATCGGCCGCCGATCACATCGACCACGTTCGCACACAGCTTCCCTATGCCCTCACGGTAGGTCTCGTCTCTCTTGTTCTCGGGTACCTGCTTACCGCGTCGGGTGTACACAGCGCCGTTTCCCTGCTCGCCGGCGCATTGGCACTCGCCGGAATCCTCCGGATCGCGGGGCGAAAGATCACACCGGCCGGCCGGTGAACACACACCGGTATCCATGAATATGAAACCAGCAATCCATTCCGTGGATCGGGAAAATCTGTCAGTTCCGCCGGTCACCGGTCGCAGGAGACGCGGCGGAAGGCAACCGGTGCTTGTATGGCTTGATCCCTGCCGGTTCACGTTCGCCTGCCAGAACCTCCAGGATCTGGTACTCGAGCTCGAACACCTCGCGCTGGCCCGGCGAAGGCGTAATCGACGTCGGCCCCATCACCGCCTGAGAAAAAAGGTAGAAATCGCTGAAGGCGAAGAACCGTCCCTCACCGATTTCCTCGTATGCAAACACAACCCTTCCGCCGGGCAGCGTCAGCAGCGGCCTGCCGCCTTTGATCGCCCCTGCATGAATCGCCTGGCAGATGCGTTCCCCATCGAGGTTGAGAATCTCCGTCGTATCCGCGGCCGCGGGTCCCATCGACATACGGAAAATCCCGAGGAATTCACGAGCGCTTCCACCCAGGTTCCGGGGATCGGCGATCAGCAGGAAGTTGCCTCCGCTCCTGCAGAAATCTACCACGGCATCGACCTCGTCTATCGAGATGTGCCTGTGCGGATTCGCCACGACCGCGATCTTCGATGACGCGAGCGCCTCCGCCATGGTCGGATGAAGCGACGGAATGAACCCGAGCCGCTGCGTCCATACGTAGAAGGTATGAAGACTCCTTTCACGGTAACGCACAAGGCTCCTCAGCGGCATCTCGAAAACGGATGGATCACGGTCGAACGCGATCGTCTTCATCTCCCGCACCGGCTGCAGGGGCGGATACGCAGACCGTTTCATCGAATCGAACATCTGGAGCGACACGGCAACTCCAAGCAAAAGGCCGAAGAGAACCGCGGCCCCGGACGAGAGGGTTCCCCTGCCACGCAGGAGCATCCCGCCGAGCACCGCCGCGGCGATTCCGAGAACGGCAAAGATGATATTCAGACGATGCCACCGGTTCTCCCTGTTCAGCCAGTCAAGCGAGCCGAGGAAGAGTTCCGGTTTGCCCGGTATGAACATGAAAAAGTTGGAGAAAACCGTGCTGTCGGTAAACCCGAGCACCCTTCCCTTACCCTTCTTCACACCTGCCATCTGCATCAGGAAACCGAAGTTATACTCCTTTTCATCCTTCCCGGGAAAGTAACCGGTCCTTCCATAGTCAAGCAGCACACCTTTCAGCGCGTTCGCGGTAATGACGTTCTCGCCGAACAGCGGGGATTCCATCGTGCATGATGTCGCAAAGAAGAAATCCGGCATGTTCAATATGATTGGATGCGCGACGAGGGGCGGCCTGACGAAATAGGAAAGAGCCATCGAGTGCAGCTGGTACGTCGAATCGTAATTGAAGCGGAGCCCGAACCGCGCGGCAACCGGGTTGAGATTGGTGCTCGTACCGAAAATATTCGTGTGATCACCAACGAGAAAGAGCCCGCCGCCACGCTTCACGTACTCTTCGAGAACATCGATCTCGCCTGCGCTGAACTGCACGGTCGGGGTCTTTATGACGACGACATCGTACCTTGCCAGGTACTCGGGCGTAAACTTCTGCTTGCCCTGATCGAGAGTGAAAAAATACTTCAGGTAATCGGCAAGACAGTAATAGTTGTATCCCGACTTCGATCCGTACCAGTCCCGGTCGTACGTCTGCGTCGACCACTCCCAGTCGCTGTACTTCTCGTCGAACAGAACCCGTCCCTTTTTCATCCTTCCGGGGTCATGAAACAAGACCGAGCCGGCGAGCAGGAATGCCGCGACGCAGAGCAGCAGGACCGCCATGGCCGGAATGCCCCTTCTCGCAGACCGCCCACCGGCAGCATCCCGGGACGCCGCATGTGCATACGGCACTCCCCAGGCGAGGAGCGGTACGATTAGCATCAGGCTCAAGAAAAGGGGCGTCGAATTCCAGAACAGGCGTTCCGTGCCCGTGATCACGACCGCAAAGAAGATAAAGATGAACCTCACCGCTCCATAGAGAATCGACACGGCGATGATCCGCACGAATGTCCTCCCGAGATCCTTCGAGAATACACGGGAGATGAGGACACCCGTTACAACAAGCGCCGTCGGGAAAAAGGCCAGTTTCTCGAGAGACACGCCAAACCCGTATATATCCTCGGCGGACGAGATAAAGATCCTCCCGCCGCTGATAACCGCTCCCGGTTCGAAAAGCCTGACGAAGGGGTAGAGTATATATCCGAAGGCCGGGACCGTGTGTACGTGAGCCGACAGCACGGCGGCGATCGGCACCAGGAAACCCTGGATCGCCAGCACCGATCCGGCAAGAAGACACCCG
>DAOVFR010000210.1 GCA_030672805.1 Candidatus Krumholzibacteriota bacterium | reverse complement strand
TTGATTTTCACTAGCCTCGCGTTGAACTCGATCGGGTTGATCGTGTTTCTGAACTTCAGTGACAGCGAGGTTCGTGAGCGTGATTATTTTTACAGTGGAGCGTTTTACTTCTTCTCGTTATTCATCGGTATCGGGGCGAGTGCGCTGCTTCACATGATGTGGGAATACGCCGAGCTGACGGCCGGGCGGATGTACCGCCGCGCGGCCGTCGCCGCCGGTGTAGTACTTATCGTCCTGTCGATCCTTCCCGCTCGGTACCACTGGGATCATCATGACATGTCCTGTAACTATATTCCCCGTGATTATGCGTACAACATGCTTGCCGGTCTCGAGCCGGACGCGATCATCTTCACGAACGGCGACAACGACACGTTCCCCCTCTGGTTCATACAGTGCGTCGAGGACTTCCGCAGGGACGTGCGCGTGGCGAACCTGAGCCTGCTAAACACCCACTGGTATATCAAGCAGCTTAGAGACGAGGAGCCGAGGGTGCCAATAAGCATGAGCGACGGCGAGATCAATGCGCTCCGTCCCATCCCCACGAAGGAAGGGAAGATACTGTGGAAACGTGATCTCGCCGTGAACCACATCATCAAGGTGACGAACTGGAAGCGCCCGATCTATTTCGCCGTGACGGTTCCCCACGAGATCTGGGAGCCGTACGAGGAGTTTCTCGAGATGGAGGGGATGGTGCGCAAGCTCGTCCCGTACCGGGGAAGCTATCTCGTTGATGCGTTCATGCTGGAGCGGAACTTCGACGAGATCTTCGAGTTCCGGGGGGTGCTCACGCCGGAGGGTGAGATTGACGATTCCGTCTACAAGACGTTCGACACGAGTAACATGTTTGTTAACTTCGCCGTGGCGGCATTCGAGCTGGGACGGGTGAAGGCGCGTGACGGCGATAACGAGGGGGCGATCGAGCGTACGAAGCAGTCGCTAAGGTTCGACCCGGATTTCGAATGGGGCAACCGGTATCTAGGCATATACTACATGAGGAACAATCAGTATCAGAAGGCGCTGGAGCATTACAAGGATCTCGTCGGGGAAGAGCCGGCGAATGGAGACTACTGGATCGGCCTGGTGAGCGTCTATGAGAAGATCGGCCAGGAGGGAGAGGCGCTCATGACACTCCATCAGGCGATCAGGTTTGCACCGGATCACAGGGACCTCTACGGCTTCGGATTCAGGATTTCGGCCGAAATGGGACAGCTCGACACGGCGAAGGAATTCATTAACGGCTGGCTCGCAAGGCATCCGGACGACAGGGATTTCAGGGCGATCCTGAGGGACTTCGACAATATCATCGTGAGAGAGTTCCAGCAGACCGATTCGGTCCCCGAAGACGCGGGGGTAGAGTAATGGGCAGGGTCGCCGTCACGGGAGCGGCAGGGTTCATCGGTTCGCACCTCAGCGAGCGGCTGCTCGCGGACGGGTTCGAGGTGACCGGAATCGATTCATTCACGGATTATTACAGCCCCGAGAGGAAGAGGGAGCATCTCGCAAAAGCGATCGGGCATGAGCGGTTCACCCTCGTCGAGGAGGATATCAACACGTGTGACCTGGCGGGCCTGTTCGCCGGATGTGAGTGTGTTTTCCATCTCGCCGCCCAGGCGGGCGTACGCCGCAGCTGGGGCGCCGAGTTCAACCATTATGTGGAGTCGAACATACTTGCGACACAGCGCATCCTCGAGGCACTCAGGGAACTGGATTCGGTAAAACTCGTCTATTCGAGCTCATCCTCTGTATACGGGGAAACGAGAAATCTGCCGATGAAGGAAGAGCATCCACTGAGGCCCATCTCGCCGTACGGGGCAACGAAGCTCTCCGCAGAACGCCTGTGCGATCTGTACCATGTGAACTTCGGCGTGAGGTACAGCGCGCTTCGGTATTTCACCGTATACGGGCCCCGGCAGAGGCCGGACATGGCGTTCAGCCGTTTCATCATGGGCGCCCTGAACTCCGATCCCCTGGAAATATACGGCGACGGGAAGCAGACAAGGGATTTCACCTTCGTGTCCGATGCCGTCGAGGCCAACATGCAGGCGTTCCGCTACGAGGGAGAGCAGCGCGTGTTCAATATCGGGGGCGGCAGCCGCGTCTCGATTCTTGACGTGCTCGGCATCATGAAGCGTGAACTCGGGCGAAACCTCGACATAAGATTCGTTGATCGTGCGAAGGGCGACGTGACCGATACGTGGGCCGACACGACGGCCGCACGCAGAGAGCTGGGATTCCGCACTTCCGTGTCGCTCGAGGAAGGGCTGAAGGCCCAGATCGAATGGTACCGGTCACGCATGAGAAAGACCGGGGGGGATACGGTTGGCAGTGGATAGAAAACACTTCGTGACGGTCTGTATCCCGCTTTTCAACGAGGAGGAAAGCCTCGGGGAGCTGTACGGGCTTCTGACCGCCATGCTGGAGGGATCCGCCGCGGGACACGAGCTGATCTTCATCGACGACGGTTCAACCGACGGATCGCTCTCCGCACTGATCGGTCTGAGAAAAGAGGACAGGCGGGTCAAGATCATCAGCTTCAACCGGAACTACGGCAAGTCGGCCGCACTTTCGGAGGGTTTCCGCGTCGCGAGGGGAGACTTCGTCGTCACGATCGATGCCGATCTCCAGGACAACCCGAATGAAATCCCCGGTCTTATCGAGAAACTCGACGAGGGATACGACCTCGTTTCCGGCTGGAAGATGAACAGGAAGGATCCGATCACGAAGACGTGGCCTTCGAAGTTCTTCAATCTCGTCACTTCGCTCGTCAGCGGCATACGACTTCACGATTTCAACTGCGGGCTGAAGGTATACAGGAAAGAGGTGGTCAAACGGATGTCGATTTACGGGGAGCTCCATCGCTTTATCCCGGTGCTGGCAGGCTGGGAGGGCTTCCGCGTCGCCGAGAAGGGGGTCACGCATTCCGAGAGACGGTTCGGCAGGAGCAAGTACGGTGTGAACAGGTTCCTGAACGGTTTCTTCGACCTGATAACGGTGATGTTCATCACCCGCAGGGCCACGTCGCCGTTTCATTTCTTCGGCCGCATTGGGACGATATTCTTCCTGGCCGGTGGTTTGATAAACCTCTACTTCCTTGTTCTCTGGATCGCCGGGAAGGGGCTCCATGTCCGGCCGATCATGGTTGTCGGGCTGTTCATGATCGTCATTGCGATCCAGATAGGATCGTTCGGCCTCCTGGCGGAACTGTTCACCTCGAGGACGGACAAAACCTTCACGTACCGCGAGTATTCAATCGATGACTGAACGGCACGAGAAGCGAAAGCTCCGCGTCTGTCTCGTCGGACCGGCGTACCCTTTCAGGGGCGGCATCTCACACTACAATACCCGGCTGGCGCGCGAGTTCGAAAAGCGCCACGATGTCAGCATCATCAATTACAAACGGCTTTACCCGTCGTTCCTGTTTCCCGGCAGAACGCAGCTCGACGAGAGCGGGAGCGCACTGTCCATCACGTCCGAGCGCCTGATCGATTCGATCAACCCCTTCACCTGGATCAGGGCCGGTTTGCACATCGCCGCGATGAAGCCCGATGCGGTCGTGTTCCAGTGGTGGCATCCCTACTTCGCGCCTGCCCTGTTCACCATCGCCGCGATCGTCAGGGCGGCGCGACGCAGCAGGATTGTTTTCATATGCCACAATGTCGTGCCCCACGAGCGGTCTCCCATTGACCGGCTTCTCTCGCGTGTCGCGTTTTCGGTGCCGCACGGATTCGTCGTCCAGTCGGGCGAGGACAGGGACAACCTTATCAGGATGCGCCGCGGGACACCGGTAACGGTTCATCCCCTTCCCCTGTTCGATTTTTTCAGGACAGGGGCAATCGACAGGGAAGAGGCGAGAGGGAGGATCGGCGCCGGGGACGGTCCCGTGCTGCTGTTCTTCGGGTTTATCCGGCCGTACAAGGGGCTCGGTTACCTTCTCGAGGCGATGCCGATCATAAGGAAGGAGATCGATGCCGAGCTTTTCGTCGTCGGGGAGTTCTACGAGGACGATGCCCCGTATCGCGCGCTCGCCGATGCCGCCGGCGGGCATGTTCGTTTCGTCGACAGGTACGTCGGCAACGAGGAGGTCGAGGCGTTTTTCATCGCCAGCGATCTGGTGGTGCTTCCCTATGTCTCCGCCACGCAGAGCGGTATCGTGCAGATATCTTTTTCATTCGACCGCCCCGTCGTCGTTACGGCCGTAGGCGGCCTGCCGGAGGTCGTTGCCGATGGCAAGACCGGTTTTGTCGTTTCGCCCGAGGATCCCGGAGCCATAGCCGGCGCGGTCGTCAGGTTTTTCCGGGAGGGGTGGGGCGAGCGCATGGCCCCGCACGTCGCCGGGGAGCGGAAACGCTTCTCGTGGGAATCGGCGGCCGGCGCGGTTGAAGAGTTGCTGGAAAGTCTGTAAGGAGGAACGGACCGGAGTGGAAAGACCCACCGTGCATGTCATCGTTCTGAACTGGAACGGGGAGCGGGTGATCGGACC
>DAOVFR010000321.1 GCA_030672805.1 Candidatus Krumholzibacteriota bacterium | reverse complement strand
CGTTCGGGCAACGGTAGAATGATACGGCATGCCGCCGTCGCGGCCGGTCACGAGCCGAACCAGTCGGCGGCCTCTTCGATCAAACGGTCGGCGCTGGCCGCATGGAAAGGCCGGGACGGCAGCGATGAGACAATCCGCCGTCCGTACGGTTTCGATTGTATACGTGAATCAAGCAGGATCACTATGCCGCGATCGTCGCGCCTCCGGATAAGTCTCCCGATCCCCTGCCTCAGGCGGAGAATTGCCTCGGGTAGAAACAGGTCCAGAAATGGGTCCTCCCCGGCGGCACGGAGCCGCTCGGAGCGCGCCTCGATGACCGGCTCGGTGGGTACTGGAAACGGCAGTTTCGGTATCACGAGAACCTCGAGTTCCTCGCCGGGGAAATCGACGCCTTCCCAGAAACTCGCAACACCGAGCAGGACCGCGCTACGCGAACGCCGGAGCCGCCCTGCGATCACTTCCCTGCTTCCATCGCGGCCCTGTACGAACATGGGACCGGGAAGCGCTTCATCCTCGAGCCAATCCGCCGTCGAGAAGCAGAGACGGTACGAAGTAAAAAGAACGATCATTCTTCTGCGTAGTTCCAGTGCAAGGCGGCTGATGACGTTCCCGACCTCTTCCCCGTACGATGCGGCGTTCGGGTCCCCCAGCCATGTTCCGACGAGGATGCGGCAACTCTTCTCGTAGTCGAACGGTGAGGATGCAACGAGCTCCGCGGGGCCGGACTCGAGCAGCCGCAGGCCGAGCCGCTCCTTCGCGTACTCGAACGAGCCGTCGTGGGCGAGCGTCGCCGAGGTGAACACCGCCGACCTGCATCTCTCCTGCAGGAAGTCAGAGAAGATAAGTCCGATCTCGAGCGGGGAACCGCAGATCCGCCTCAGCGAGCCACTCTTTCCCCATTCCAGCCAGAACACGGAATTTTCATCCAGGCCGGCGAAGAGAAACCTGAGATCCTCGCCGAGTGCTTCGAGGTCCTCGCGGACGAATGCGATCTCCTGCTGAAACTCCTCTGTATCGGGGTGGGCATCAACCTCGACCACCGGTTTCAGTAATTTACATAACTCATTGTTGCATAACCAGAATTCATTAAATGCATCATGTACATCGACGAAAGTGGCTTCGCCGTCAGTATAACGGGTCCTTGTCCCGGCGAGCATCCCGTTCCCATTCAGCACCGCTTCGAGCCCCCGGAAAACCATCTCGAACGCCTTTCCGAAATCCCCCGCCACTGCCCCGAGCCTCTGGAGGTAGCGTTCTCTCCCCTTCCGGAAACCCGCCTCCTCGAGTCCATCGAGGATCGATTTCCACCGGTCATCCCTTTCGACCGGCCGTACCACCTCGAGAATCGAGACTGCATCATCGCGCGACACCTTCACGGCGCTGTGCTCCATGATACTCCGTTCGAGGTGGTGAGCTTCGTCGAATACAACTGCCGAGTAGGGTCCGAGGATCGAGCCGCCCTGGGCATGATCGGTCAGAATGAGTGCATGGTTCACGAAGAGGAGCCCCGCCTGGCGAGCTCCCCTTCTCGCCGCCACCAGCGGGCAGCGGCGCGAATGGCCGCAGCCGCTCAT
>DAOVFR010000039.1 GCA_030672805.1 Candidatus Krumholzibacteriota bacterium | reverse complement strand
CCGCCTACCGCTACCGCCCCGGCAAGCGGCATATCGGGATCCATCGTAACGATCTTCCCGTTGAAGAATATCGTTTCCACCCTCGCTCTCTCCCTCCCTGCCGCCGCCGCATCGACCGTGATACAGACGAGTGTACAGAATGCAGCAACGAGAAGTGCGGCTCGCGCCGTAACCTCGCGCATGAAACGCTCCTTGTTGGATACAGGATTTAAAAACCTTCGAAATCCGGCTCAGCGGTACATCCTCTTTATATTGCTCCAGGTGCTTTCCTTCACAGCGAGACCCACGCATCCCGCATCCTGGGTGAAGGCTCCCATGTTCACCGCGCATGAATTATTCTCCGACCAGCACGGGGAATAACTGTCAAGGTAATAGGGACCCGGAGAACCCTGCTCGTTGAAGCAGAAGATCGGGTCTTCGAGGATATCGGCCGTACCGGGGGTGCAACCGCTGTAATCCGACATATTGTTCCATAAACAGTTGCAGTCGAGCGTGACGGCGCCACCTGCGCACAGAACACCGGTGTCAAAGCCATATATTATGTTGCGGTCCACGGTTGCGGCTCCCCCGCTCGTGGATACACCCGCTGTGCCATGGACGATCGTATTGCTCCGGATCGAAATACCGCTCCCACCCAGAATCGAAACGGCCGTTCCGCAGGAATCGATCAGGCTGTTGCTGCATTCCGGGGCCGACGAACCGGAAATCGAGATGCCTGTGCCGCACTCCTTGAAAGTTGAATACCGGACCAACGGCGATCCGTCCTCGATGGAAACCGCCGTGCCGAATCCCCTGAAGAAAAGACCGAAGATGCTGCAGCCGGGAGATACGTTTCTCAGGATGAAGCACGTCCCGCTCCCCGGCGTTGGGTCAACAAGATGGGGAATGCCATCAAAGTAGGTGATCGATATGTCCTTGCCGTCGACGATGATGTTCTCCTCATGGTAGACACCGCCATTGATCAGTATGCCGTCACCGGTAACGGCCGCCGAGTCGACGGCAGCCTGTATCGTCGGTGCATCCCCGTTCCCGTCGGGCAGGACATTCCAGATCCTGGCATGTGTATTCGTAACGGCGCACACAACAACACAAACGATAACGATCACTCTTTTATTCAACTTGCATCACCTCGCGCCTGAAGGTACCATAGGGCCTCAAACGAGTCGAGAGTAAAAGTAAATGGTTTGCCGGTTGCCCGTAAACAGGTAATCGGTTATTATCAAAACAGGGATTTTTCGTTGATGCAGGAAGTATACCATGCCGCTCTTCTACAATAACATCGGCCGGCGGGCGGGAGGAAACATCTCCTGGTTCGACAGTGTCATCAAGAAGATCATCATCGCCAACATCGCCGTGTTCATCATCCAGAATCTTCCGATTGGAAACGTCTTCAACCACTACTTCGCATTATCACCAAAACTTGTAATAACAAAAGGTTACGTCTGGCAGACACTCACGTACATGTTTCTGCACGGTGACTTCTTCCATGTTGCCTTCAACATGTTCATCTTCTGGATGTTCGGCTCTCCCCTCGAGGAGCTCTGGGGCAGCAACCGGTTCTTCAAGTACTATCTCATCTGTGGTCTCGGCGGAGCCGCTTTCAGCTTTATATTCGCATTCAATCATCCGGTCATCGGAGCATCCGGAGCGGTATACGGAATACTCCTCGCTTATGCCGTTCTGTTCCCCCACAATGAGATCTACGTGTGGGGCCTCTTCCCCGTACGGGCCCGCACGCTGGTCATCGTTCTCGCCCTGATCGAATTTCTGAGCGGCGTGAGCAGGAGTGACGGGATAGCCCACTTCGCTCACCTCGGCGGGATGGCCGCCGGGCTCCTGTACATGAGAACGGATCACCGTGCGTGGCGGGTCCGGGGTGCGTTGAAGAACCTCATGAACAGGTTCCCGCTGAAGATATCGATGGACGGCGGTCACGAAACGTCCGGCGACGACGCGGACGAACCGGGCAAGATCGATTCTATCCTGGACAAGATACACGCCAAGGGATACGACAACCTGAACGAGACCGAGAAGCGGATCCTCGAAAATTACTCCGATAAGAAAACGAAACATTGAGTATGAGGGCGATGAGGGAGCGGCGCTAGACCGATCCGAGCGCGTCCCCGACGGCGGTGGATTCTTCCTCGCTCAGTTCCCTGGCGGGTTTCCCGTCGGTAATTTCGAGCGCATATCCACGGGCCGAGTTCCTGCCGACGAGATTCGTGAGAACGAACCCGTTCCGCTCATCGGTGAGGAGACAGATCGAGTAGCTCTGATTTCCCCCGATGTCCTCGAATGCGTTGTACTTGACGATGCCCATGGCGCTGTAACAGCCCCTGAACCGCTGCATGAGCTTTTTGATCTCTTCCGCGTTTCCCTTGATGAACTCGCGGTTCTCATCAACACCCTTGAGCAGCTCCTCCAGGGCGCTTGAGGCACCTTGACGCTGGTAGAGCTCGGCCATGTTACTGAATGGCTTCTTGAGATTTCTGAACTGCACGAGGAGCACGAGGACAGCGACGACCACCACAAGCGTGAGACTGATCGAAATGAGGATCAGCATACCGCTGTTCGCCTGGATGAATCCTGTAACTGCCGGGTACATGGCCCTCCTCCCGTCCCGGAATCCGTCAGGCCCCATACTTTAGAATGCCGGGAGCGGGACTCGAACCCGCACAGACTTTCGCCCACTACCCCCTCAAAGTAGCGTGTCTACCAGTTCCACCATCCCGGCAAATAGCTGATTTTATATTAATTATTCCCAGTCTTCCGGCTCGCCGCTCTCCTCGGCGCCCTCTTCCTCGGGAGCCGGTTGGGGGACCTCGCCGAGGATCTCGTCAATATTTTTCCGTTCCTCGGGAGCGATCGTTCCGAACTGTTGTTTCTCCGCCGCCTTCCTGATGGCGCTTATCTGCTCCTTTCCGCCCCTTCCGGCGGACAGGAACGCAAGCGATAGAGACATAACCATGAACAGTATTGCCAGATACGTCGTTATCTTGCTGAGGAACGTGGCCGTCTCGCGGCCCCCGAACATCGTTTGTCCGCCGCCGCCGCCGAATGCACCGGAGAGCCCGCCACCCTTGCTTGACTGCATGAGCACCACGAGTATCAACAGAATGCACGTGACGACATGAAACGCGATAAACACGTTGAATAACATACTGATACCAACCTTGCTAAAAAGGAAGTTTAATGAATACGGTGATGACAGTCAAATGATTTATCGATCACCTGACCGAAAAGATGATATCGAGGAAGGACCCGGCCTTCAGCGACGCGCCGCCAACAAGGGCGCCGTCGATATCGGGAACTTCCAGAAGGGCACCCGCGTTTTCCGGCTTGACGCTGCCGCCGTACAGGATAACGGTCTCCTCGCCGGCCTCGGGACCAAAAAGATCGGCCAGTGCGCTCCTTATAACAACGTGCATCTCGGAGGCGTCCTCCGGAGTTGCGGTCTTCCCCGTTCCGATCGCCCAGACGGGTTCATACGCGACGACGACCTTCGCAAGATCGCTGCCGGAAAGCCCTCCCAGCACGTCTCGCACCTGCCCGCTGACCACGTCGGCCGCTTTTCCCGCTTCCCGCTCATCGAGAACTTCACCGACACAGAAGATAGGATTCAGGCCGGCACGGAGTGCCGCCCCGAGCTTAAGCCTGAGAATATCGCCAGTCTCGCCGATCACGTGCCGCCGTTCCGAATGACCGACCAGAACGTACGTGCAGCCGAGTGCCGTGAGCATCGCCCCCGACACCTCCCCCGTAAATGCACCCTCTTCCTCGTAGAAAAGATCCTGTCCGCCGATCTTCACTATCGACCCCTGAACGGTCCGGACCACATCCGGTATTGCCGTGAATGGCGGGATCAGTACAATCTCGCACCCCGGGCTTTTGCCCTCGAGGCCCTTCGCGATATTTCCCGCGAGTCCGGCGCCCTCGATATGGTTCCCGCTCATCTTCCAGTTGCCGGCGACAATCGTTTTTCTCATTTCTCGACCCCTGTTTGCACGGACCGTTATTACTTGTTCTCGAGCACCGCGACGCCGGGAAGCTCCTTGCCCTCCATGAATTCGAGCGAGGCTCCTCCACCGGTCGAGAGGTGAGTAACTTTTCCCGCCAGACCCATCTCGTTCAGCGCGGCGACACTGTCTCCTCCTCCAACGACCGTATTCGCTCCGGACGCGGTGATTTCGGCGATTGTTCTGGCGATCCTCCTTGTCCCGCCGGCAAACGACGGTATCTCGAAAATGCCCATCGGCCCATTCCAGAAGACCGTCCGGGCGCCTTTCAGTTCTTCATGGAACAGGTCGATCGTCTTTTCCCCGATATCGACTCCCATCCACCCCCCATGGATGTCACCCGTCGATACAGTTTTGAATTCCGCGTCCTCTCTGGCCTCTTTCGCCACGATACAGTCGACGGGCAGATATATCTGCTTCTCCTTCTCCCTGCCGGCCTTATTCATAAGCTCCCCGCAGAGAGGCACCAGTTCGTCGTCAACAAGTGAATCACCGACCTCGAGCCCCATCGCCTTGAAGAAGGAAAAGGCCATACCCCCTCCGATCAGGATACGGTCAACCCGCTCGAGAAGGTTCGCGATCAGACCGATTTTCGTCGAGACTTTCGCACCGCCCAGAACGGCGATGAAAGGCCGCTTGGGTTCGGTGAGAAGACCGCCGAGCACCGCGAGCTCCTTCTCCATGAGGAACCCCGCCACCCGGGTATCGAACAGGCGGGCCACCCCCTCGGTGGAGGCGTGCGCGCGGTGGGCGGTACCGAATGCATCATTCACGTAGATATCACCCCATTGCGCGAGCCGGCCGGCGAATTCCGGATCGTTCTCCGTCTCGCCGGAGTAATACCTTGCATTTTCGAGCAGCAGCACCTCGCCGGGCTTCAAACCCCGTGTTTTTTCCTCTACGGCGGGTCCGATGCAGTCCGCGACAAACTTGACGGGACAGGAAATCAACTCGCCCAGCCGGTAGGCCACGACCTTGAGACTTTTCTCCGGGTCTTTCTTCCCTTTCGGCCTTCCCAGGTGAGACATGAGAACGATGGAGGCTCCGGCTCCGGCAGCGTATTCAATACTGGGCAGCGCCGCCTTGATCCTCGTGTCATCAACGATATCGCCGTCCTTTGAAAGCGGGACGTTGAAATCGACGCGCATCAATACACGTTTCCCGCCCAGTTCCACATCGCTCAGGGTCTTCTTGAGCAAGATATCCTCCTCCTGTTACCGTTTATCATTTGAACAGCATCTGCATCATGTCGACCATCCTACCGGCATAGCCGAATTCGTTATCGTACCAGGCGAGGATCTTGAAGACGCGGGGAGTGATCATCATCGTCGCAAGGCTGTCGAATATCGATGAATACGGGTTCCCCAGGATATCGACCGAGACGATAGGCTCATCGCAATACTCTATAATACCCTTCATCGTTGTTTTGGAAGCCTTCCGTATTGCCTCGTTGACCGACTCGACCGTTGTACTCTTCTTGAGTGTGAGAACGAGGTCGACGAGCGAGCAGTTGGCCGTCGGAACACGCACGGCGATCCCGTTCAGCTTGCCCTTGAGCACGGGTATCACCACACCGACGGCCTTCGCGGCACCGGTCGTTGTCGGAATCATTGACAGTGCGCACGCGCGTGCACGCCGGAGGTCCGAATGGGGACAATCCAGAATGCACTGATCGTTCGTGTACGAGTGAATGGTCGTCATGAGACCATTCGCGATGCCGAATCTGTCGTGCAGCACCTTGACCACGGGCGCAAGGCAGTTCGTGGTGCAGGAAGCGGTGGATATGACATGGTGCTTATTCTTCCTGTAGAGTCCGTGGTTCACCCCCATCACGATCATGATATCCGGATCGGGGGACGGCGCCGAGATTATGACTTTCCTCGCACCGGCATCAAGATGCCTGGACGCGTCAGCCCGTTTCCTGAACAGGCCGGTAGATTCGATGACAACGTCAACACCGAGTTTCTCCCACGGAAGCGAGGCCGGGTCCCTTTCCGAGAGGACCTTGATCGTGCTTCCGCCGACCCTTATGGAGCCCCCCGGGGTGGCCGATACCTTTGACGGGAACTTCCCGTGAACGGAATCGTACTTGAGCAGGTGGGCAAGCGTCGGGGCGTCGGTCAGATCGTTAACCGCGACGAACTTGAATCGCCTGTCTCTGTACGCATGACGGAGCACCAACCGCCCTATTCGTCCGAACCCGTTTATCCCTACCTTGATAGGCATTTCGTTCCTCCTTCCGAAGCATGGCTGCCTGTTACCGGATCAGGCCTTTCCTTCACTTCCGAACAACTTGATCTTGTTCTTCACTACAAGCGAGACCGCATCCCTGCCGTGGCCGAGATACTTCCGCGGATCGATGACGTCGGGCTGACCGGCAAGCGCTTCCCTGATAAAAGCGGTCAGGGCGATCCTCATATCGGTATCGATATTGACCTTGCAGATACCGCGCCGGACAGCCTCGATGATCGCCTCGTCGGGCACACCCTTCGTCCCCTTCAACGCAGCCCCATGATCGTTGGCCAGCTTCACGTGTTCCTGGTTCACCCCCGACGCTCCATGCAGGACCAGCGGGATGGAAACGCGTGAAGCAATCGCGCTCAAGCGGTCGAATGCAAGCATCGGTTCGCCCTTGAACTTGTATGCTCCGTGTGATGTGCCGACGGCGATTGCCAGGGCATCGACCCCGGTTTTCTCGACGAATTCCTCCGCCTCGGCGGGATCGGTGAACTTCGCTTCCGCCTCCTCGACGGAAACGTTATCCTCGACACCGGCGAGCTTGCCGAGTTCACCCTCGACCGATACTCCTTCCGGTTCCGCCATATCGACGACACGGCGGGTCACCTCCACATTCTCCTCGAACGATAGGTTGGAACCATCAATCATGACCGATGTGAACCCGCCCCGAATGCACTGCTCGATGACACCGGGATCCCTGCCATGATCAAGGTGCAGGGAAATCGGAATCGATCTTTCCCCGGCCGCTACGCTGACCATCGCGACGATGTACTCGAAACCCGCGTACGCTATCGCACCTTCGGAAACGGCACAGATCACCGGGCTCCCGAGCTCCTCGGCGGCTCCCGTGATACCCTGGATAAACTCCATGTTGTTTATATTGAATGCTCCGACCGCGTATCCGCCCGTCTTTGCCGCATCAAGCAGTTTCTTGTTAGTCGTTAACACAATTCTCCTCCTGCAATGTGAAGTTCCGGTCCGGCTCGGACAGGCCGTCACCGGCAATTGGACAGGGCCATGTTTGCATAATACAAGAAACATTGTCAAGCATTACCGGGCCATCGACATCAGGCACGATCGGTGCGTATCTGCCTTTACCACAATACGTTACACTTGTGACGCCCTGCCGGCGGAGAGGACCGAGACCGATAGCGGCGATCCCGTCTCCAGTGCGTCTATACATGAGCGCACCGTCTCACCGGTCGTTACGAGATCGTCGACAAGCACGACGTCGCGACCCTCGATGCCTGCAGGATTCACAAGGTAAAAGGCGCCCCTGACGTTATGCATCCTCTCGCACGGATCGAGTTTCGCCTGTTGCCTGGTTGGGCGCGTTCTTACAAGAACAAGCGGGGTGAATTCGAATCCAAGCAGCCCCGCGACGGACCTGCCGAGCAGATCAGCCTGGTTGTATCCCCTCCTTCGCTGCCGGGATGGATGGAGGGGAACAGGAACAACGACCGTGCCGTTGCGAGAGCCCGGATACCGGCCGTGCCCGTACCGTTCATATGCATGCGCCATCCACCACGCCAGCGGCGGCACCGCGGCCCTTCCATCATCGAACTTGAGAAAACGGATAACCCCGAGGAGAACGTCGTTCGTGATGAACGGAGCGACGAGCGTCACGGTCCCGGTGCAGGCGGCGCCATCGCCGTGCCCCGCTATGAGGCCGCCGGTGGAACGGTTACCGGTCGCCTTTACTCCGTCATCCATCACTCCGGCCGGAGAGCAGTACTCGAGGGAACACCAGCAGTCGCGGCACAGGACCCGTGCCGGCACATCGAAACACCCCGCAACCTGTATACTGAACTCGGCCTGGAAGAATGCCGCCGTTTCGCGGGGCCATCCGCGGGGAAGCGCCGCCCGCGCCGACCTGTCAGCGGCGCCCAGCCACGTCCCGCAGTTGACACAGCGGCCGGGAAAGAGACAATCGAGAAGAAACGAAACGAACCCCGCCACGTCTTCCACCCCACACCATGTAAAACGGATCAATCGAACCGATCTGCATCCCCACGGCCCGCGCTTTACGCGCAGAACGCAGCCGGCAGGTTCCGTCCCCTTCTCAACACCAGGATCAGTATCCCGGTGACGATCAGCCCGAGACTGAGGATCTGGTTGACATTCATAAGGTCCCCGACCATCGCCGAGTTCTCGTAGTACCTGAAGAAATCGACGGTGAACCGTGCGACGCCGTAAAAGATGCAGAGGAATCCAAAGGTCGAACCTGAATGCCTCACCCGTCTTTCGACAAACAGAAGCAACGCGAATATGATAATGCCGTACAACGAAGAGTAGAGCTGTGTCGGATGAATATGCATATGCGGCATCGTGTAGCCGGCAGGCGATCCGCCGGGGAAAACCATGCCGAGAGGGCACTGGGTGGGCTTGCCGAAACAGCACCCGCTCAAGAAACAACCGATCCTGGTGAGAAACACTCCCAGGGCGACCGACGGAGCGCATACATCGGCGATAGGGAAAAACGAGACGCCCTTCCTGCGAAGGAAAACAACGGCGCCCGCGATGGCAAGCACCATTCCGCCGTAGTACGTCGCCCCACCCTGCCACAGTGCGACAACATCGATGATACCGTGATAGTGGTCCCTGTGTGTAAGAATGTACAGCATCCTCGAACCGACGACCGCGGCGATGATCAGGATGATGCTCAGGTCGTAGATTGTCTCCCTGTTGATACCATGTCTTTCCGCCCGTCTACCGGCGAGCCATATCCCCGCGAAAAAACTGACCGCGAGCATGAACCCGTAGGAATATATCCTGAATCTGCCGATCTCGATCAATACGGGGTGCATTGTATTCTCCCAACGTGGACAATGTAACCGTTCAGCATGCTCCGGTCAACCGGGATCAATACTCGTGGAAACGTATACTGAAGTTCAGCAGCAGCCCGATCAGGAAGCAGCTTACGATCATCGAGCTCCCGCCGTAGCTCATGAACGGGAGCGGCAGACCGGTTACGGGCGCCAGCCCGACCGTCATTCCGGTATTGACGATCACATGGAAGGCAAAATAGGCGCATATTCCAAGAGTGGCCATCGATGCAAACCTGTTTTTCATCTTTGTCGCAAGGTACAGCGCCCTGATGATGATGATCGCGAACAGAACGAGAATACCGACCGCGCCCAGATAGCCGAGTTCCTCGGATATCACCGAATAGACGAAATCGGAATGCCGTTCCGGAAGGAACGCGAGAAGTTTCTGGGTCCCGTGAAGAAACTGCTTTCCCAGGAAACCGCCCGAACCGATTGCAACCTTCGACTGATACACCTGCCATCCGGCGCCGAGGATATCCGACTCGGGATGCAGGAAGGCAAGGATCCGTTTCTGCTGGTATACCTGAAGACGATTCCACAGGTTCGGTACGATCAGCATAACAGCCAGGTTCATTCCAACCAGCACGATGCTCTGGAATATGTTGCGCCTTCTCCTGTATGCGATGACCAGGATCAGCAGGAAAAAGACGAGGAGCAGGAACGGGTATGAATCCTTTTCCAGGGTCCACTGGCTGTACACGGTCAGGAAAGCGCTGATCACGGGTGTTATGATGAGTATCAGGATCCCCTCGTTCAGTCCGCGCCAGTACAGCATTGCAATGAGCAGCGCCGGGAACACGAGCGACGTTCCAAGATCCGGCTGTTTAACGATAAGAAGGAACGGAACACAGACAATGGCGAACGAAACCGCCAGCACCCGCAGGTTGTTAGGATCGTTCCTCTTTGCCGAGAGGAACTTCGCAAGGAGGAATATCACGCCGATCTTCATGAATTCGCTCGGCTGAAACCTGAGCCCCCCGATCGAGATCCACCTGCTCGCGCCCCTCGACGGCTCGAGGAGAAACGTGGCGAGCAGAAAGACCAGGCACACAATGTACGTAGCCAAGGCAGTCCATTCGAAGTAACCGAACGGGATGACGACGGCGATCGCCAGGACAACAAGGCCGATGCCGCACCTGACGAGCTGCTTTTCGAAATAGCGGCTCTCTTCCGGCTGGATCGTCTCTCTTATCCCATCGGGAACGTGCCCGACCGAATAGAGTGTCAGGAGGCCGAATCCTATCAGGAGAAGCGCCGGTACGAGAATAAGCCAGTCAAAGTCATGAACGAACCGTTCCGCCACGCAGTACCTCCTGTTATTCCGGCCGTGCCCCGGCCACCGGGAAAAAGTACGCGGAGAGGATCTTGCGAGCGACCGGCGCGGCCATCGCACCGCCGTGTCCTGCATTTTCCATGACGATGGCAAGGACGACCTCCGGATCATCCACGGGTGCGAAGGCCACGAACAGGGCATGGTCCTCCCCGTGAGGATTCTGGACGGTCCCCGTCTTGCCCGCTATCCGCAATCCGGGCAGCCCCGCGGCCCTTCCCGTACCGGTATCCCCGGAGACGACATCCTCCATCGCCGTCCCGATGAACTCGAGGATCTTCCGATCGAGCCGCCGGACCACATCCACCCTGACATCGCCTGTGTAGAGAACCCTTCCCTCCGGGCTCAGGATCTTCCTCACCAGGTGGGGCGTCACCTTCTTTCCGCAGTTCGCGAACACCATCGTCATCGCGCAGATCTGGATCGGCGTCGTAAGGATCTCCCCCTGCCCGATCGAGTAGTTAAGCAGCAGCCCCTTTGTCCATTTACCCTTCCCGAAACGGCGATTGTAGTAATCATTGTCAGGGAGGATCCCCGATGCCTCGCTCGGAAGATCGATGCCCGTCTTGGCGCCCAGCCCGAACAGCCCGCCCGCCGACGCAAACATGTCGGCGGTCAGCATCTCTCCAAGCTGGTAGAAAAATACATCGCAGGACTGCTCGATCGCTCCTCTACAGGCCAGCGCTCCGTGACCCGCGGGCTTCCAGCACCCGAAGCGCCTGTTGCCGAACCTGTACGATCCGGAACAGGGCTTGAGCCTCGTGCCGGTCGTAATAACACCGTTCGACAGCGCGGCATAGGCCGTGACGATCTTGAATACCGAACCGGGAGGATAGGTCGCCTGGACGATCCTGTTGAACAGCAGCTTGTCCGGATCCTCGTCAAGTTCCTTCCATTGTTCCTCGCTCATTCCGTACAGAAAGATGTTCGGATCGTAGACGGGACGGCTCACGGCGGCAAGAATCTCACCGTTTGCGGGATTCATGACGATGACGCTTCCCTTGTTCCACGCGAAGATCCGTTCGACGGAACGCTGGAGGCCGAGATCGATCGTAAGGTACACGTCGTTCCCCGGCTCGGACGGGCGGGATCCGAGGAACTCCACGGCCGTGCGTTCCTCGAGAATCACGTCCACCTCACCCACCCGCACGCCATCAACATTTATCTCTACAACCTTGACACCGTCCGAACCAACGAGGTATTCGTTGTAGGCAAACTCGACGCCGCTCCTGCCGATCTGGTCGCCCGGGTTGAGTTTTCCGGAACGCCTGATATCCTCGTCAGTGACCTCTCCGACGTAGCCGAGCACGTGCGCCGCCAGTGAACCCTCCGGGTAATGACGGCGATGCTTCATCACGAGCTTGAAGAACGGGAAGAGTTCGCAGTTCTCCCTGAGGATCGATATCTGCCGCTTGTCGGCCGCCTGCACGACGGTCATCTCCCTCCCGTCGGGGTACCGCTCCACCCATGCGTCGAGATTGGTTTTCAGCCTTTCAACGTCTATTCCAAGCCAATCACAGGCAAGTTCCAGCCGTTCCACGAACATCCTGACCTTCGCGGGAAGGATGTCAATCTGATACACCGGCACGTTGACCACGAGCTTCGCACCTTCGCGGTCGCGGATGAATCCGCGGGGAGCCATGATCCGCTCCCTCTGAATACGGTTCGAAAGAGCAAGTTTCTCGTAGTATTCGTGCCGGATGACCTGCAGGTGAAACAGTCTCAAGGCGAACAGGACGAGGATTCCGAGCAGCAGAAACAGCAGCGAAGATCTTCGTGCTTTCAGTACCGAGTCGTCACGCGGTTCAATACCTGGCACCCCTGTGCACCATCCTGTTCGATAGAACCTTTAAGAACTCGATAATCAACATGCCGACGCCTGCCGAATAGACGGCGGACAGTATCGAATACCTGAAAAACGAGACGAGCACATCGGCAAAGGAGAATGCCGATGTGATGTTCAGGACGATGATGTCATTCACCAGGCACGCGGCCAGAATCAGGAGTCCTTTGAAGAGAACGCTTTCGGGAAGGTAGTCCCCCCCGACGCGGGATACACCGTACGCGATGATCGACTTGGCCAGGGCGTTCATCCCCAGAAAGCTCGCGTTCCCCAGATCCTGCATGAAGCCGAGCAGAAACCCGATGATGATGGCAAAGACGGGTCCCCTCTCGATGATCAGCACGACGAGCAGAATCGTTACCAGGTCGGGAGCGGCCCCCCCGATCGAGATGTGCGATACGAGGGTGGCCTGCAGGATGAATAT
>DAOVFR010000070.1 GCA_030672805.1 Candidatus Krumholzibacteriota bacterium | reverse complement strand
TTGGTTCCCTCTTTCTGCTCGACCGTGACGAAGACGGCACGCTCCCCGTTGAACCTTGCCATGTAGGTCTCATCCGCATAATCGAACCTCACGTCGGCGATATCCTTCAGGTAGACGATCCTCCCGTTTCTCGAATGGACGATCGTGTTCCGGATGTCGTCGATCGAGTCGAAATCGCCGCTGGTTCTTATATTGAATTTCCTGCTTCCGATGTCAACGCTCCCGCCGGGTATGTTCGCGTTACCGCTCCGGATCGCATGCATCACCTGGTCCAGGGAAATTCCCAGCCGGGACATTTTATCGAGATCGACCGCTGCACGTACCTCCTGTTCCGGGTAGGCCATCGTCTCGATCTCCATGACCCCCGGAACGGTTTCGAGAGTTCTCTTCAACTCTTCAGCTTCGTTTTCCAGATCCCTGTAGGCTGCGTTTTCGGACACTATGGCAAGCTGCAGTATTATCACGTCGGTGACCGACCACTTGTGCAGATCTATGTTCATTATACCGTCGGGGAGTTCGTCCCGGATGCTGTTGACTTTTTGAACGACATCGGAGAACTTCTCGTCGGGATCGCTTCCCATCTCGAATTCGACCTCGACGAACGCCAGACCGTCTTCCGTGTGTGATACGAGCATCTTGATATCCTCGAGTTCGTTGATCACTTCCTCGATCGGCCCGGCGACGAGACGTTCCAGGTCGATCGTGCTCGCTCCGGGGTAGATAACGATAACGCTCGAACCGGGGATGGACAGCTGCGGGTCCTCCGAGCGCGGCATCGTAACAAACGATACGATACCCGATATGACGAGCAGCAGAACGACAACAATGGAAAACTGGTGATTCTCTATGGCAAATCCCGGAAGTCTCATACCGTACCGCTCTCCCTCGTGTGCCGGATGGCCATCATTAACGCTCCCCGCCGCTGACGATCCGTATGCCTGATCCGTCCGAGAGATAGGGAGCCCCGTCGGTCACCACCTCGTCAACACCCTCCAGGCCGCCCGTGACGGCGATCTCCGCCCCGAATACCTCGCCGATGACGACGGGTATCTTTTTCACCGTCTGCCGCACGGCATCGGGAGAGAAAACAAACCCGTTTCTCCCGTCCGCCTCGACCAGGGCTTCGATCGGGATCATCGTGAAGGATTCTGTAAGACGCGGTTCGATCTCGGTCCGGGCAACGAAGCCGGATACGAACCTGTAACCGCCCGGACGCACCGCCAGCTCCACCTCGTAGGTTCCCGTCATGGGATCTGCAAACCCGGCAATCTCCGTCACGGCGGCTCCGAAGCTGATCCCGGGATAGGCATCGACGAGGACGGTCGCGGAATCCCCCAACTGGAGCCTCACAACGTCACGGTCGGTCACTCCGACCCTCACGATCCACTCCCTTCCCCCCGACCCGAACAGAAAGACCGGCCTTCCGGGCGAGACCAGTTCGTTGGCCTCAACGAACCGTTTCAGGATACGTCCGTCTTCCGGTGCCGAGATGATCGAATGCTCCAGGTTGAACTCGGCGACTCTCAGGTCGGCCGAAGCAACCTCGACTCCGGTGGCGGCGTTCTGGAGCTGTTCGAGTGTCGCAACGCTGTCGGCAAACAGCCGTTCCATTCGTTCATGATCCCTCCCGGCCTTCTCGTACGCGCTGCGTGCCCGGGCCGCGTGCGCCCTGATCTCGGAGAGATCGAGCGCTGCCATCACCATCCCCTTCCTCACCACATCGCCCTCATCAACAGCGATCTCCCTGACGATCCCACCCGTTTTGAAGGAAAGCGATTTCTCCGCTTCGGACGAGAGAACTCCACTGGTGATGATGGGAAGGGAAACATCTCTCCGGACGACCGCCGCCGCCCGGACGCTTATCCTCTCGTCGATGCGGTCATCCCGCGCCTCGCGGCTGCAGCCGCCCCCTGCCGCTGCGACCAGGGCCGCCGAGATCAGGATCTTTGAAAATCGTACCATCATGTTATCCTCCGGATTCGGAATCTCTCCGTTCCGCCTCATCGTCATGCCGGCCCGCCGCGGTCACGCGCTCGAACTCGGCAAGTCTGATCCGGTAATCATAGACCGCGACTATCCGCGATACCTCGGCACTCGTGAGTGTATTGCGGGCATCGAGGAACTCTATCTGGGGGGACATCCCCTCCCTGTATTTCCTCCGTACGATGTCGAATGAGAACCGGGCGCTGGCGACACGGTCGCGTGCCGAATCGATTCCCATCCGTGCAACGTGAAGGTTGTCGTATGCCTCCTGCACCTGGAGCCTGATCCGAGCCCTGAGCTGCTCGAAACGCGTTTCAAGATGTTTCTTCTCGAGAACCGCCCTGTCGCGCCGCGCCTTCTTCTGGAATCCGTCGAACAGGTTCCACTCGAACAGGATGGATCCCATCCAGAAATCGTCCTCGTCGGTGAACCGGTACTCCTCCCCCTGGATACCGTAATCCAGCACGACATTGACCGACGGCAGGTAGCCGCTGCCCGCCAGCCTGACGCCGTTGCCGGCCGCCTCGATCGCGAGGCCGAGCTGGTCGATCTCCTCCCGGTGCTGCAGCGCCGTTTTCACCGACGACTCGAGATCGGCCGGCGGCTGTTCCGTGGAAACTGCTTCCTCCGGCGGGTCGATCGCGGCATCCCGCGGGCGGTTCAGCAGGAAGTTGAAATAGGCCGCGGCAAGTCTCCGGTCCCTCTCCGCCTCGGCCCGATCCTGCTCCAAGGCGCTGATCTCGGCCCTCGCCCTGAATACGACATCCTTCGTTGCTTTCCGGTTTTTGAACAGGCTCTCGCTAATTCTCAGGTTTTCTTCGAGCAGCGCACGGGTTTCTGAAAGAAGTTCCGCGACCCGCACTGTTTTAAAGTAATTGAAGTATGCCGTTTTGATATCGGCGACCAGTTGCCGTTTGAACGCCTCCCGTTCAGCGCGGCGGGCCCTGCTGAGACTGCTCTTTATCCTGTAATTGTAATAGATGGCCGGCTGAAAAACCGGCTGAACGATCCGTATCTTTGTCTCCTGCTCCCTCTCCCTCAGGAACGGGGTGATTTCGTTCTCCAGCGTCGGGAACGATTTCGGGGGAAGACCCTGTGCTACGAGCAGTTCGTTCAGTGTCCCGTATACCGGGTTCATCAGGTCTCCTATCGGGACAATGATCTCGCGGCCGCCCCCCGCCCGGGAATACCGTGCCTCGATGCTGATCGACGGCAAGAACGTACCCTTCGCTTCCTGAAGCGCCTCGAGGCTCTGTCGGTACGAGATATCGATCTGTTTGAGGACCAGATTGTTCGATAGCCCCTCCCGGACGTACCATTCCAGGTCGGCAGAGAACGATATCGACGGTGCTGATACCACAACGATAAACACGAGCACGGTTCTGCCGAACATATCCATTCTCCTATTCACGGCGCCTGGGTCCCATCACGCTTTCAGCATCGAATGGATCATCTCCAGGCAGTACGAGATGATCTCTTCCGGATTGATTGCGTAGGCCTCCTTCAACGCATCGCATCGCATATATGCAACCTGCAGGATGCCGCTGGTTTGCCCCCACAGGATGACAGCCGTTTTGAGTGGATCGAGTTCGCTCTTGATCGACCCGTCCTCGATACCGGACCGGATCGCTTTCACCAGCGCCTCGAGGGGGTTGTCCGACGTGAACTCCTCGATCCTGTGCCCCTGGTGATGCAGCAGGGCATTGAAGTAATCCGGATATTGATGATAGAAACCGATATAGGCATCGCCGATAGCCCCGACCCTTTCGATGCCCCTCACGTGACGGGCGATGGCCTCCTCGAAGCGGGCCGTCAACAATTTGATCGCTCTGCCCGCGATCGCTCCATACAGATCATCCTTTCTCTGAAAGTAGAGATACAGTGTCCCCTTGCTCAGCTCGGCCTCTTCGGCGACCTCCTCCATCGTCGCCCCGTCGAGACCCTTGGAGAAGAAGACCTTCTCTGCTGCATCGATGATGTCGTTTCTCCGCTTTTCCTTCTCTCTTTGCCGTCTCTCAGCGGTTCCCATATTGCAGCTTTCTTCAACAAGTGCCTAATATATGACTATTGGTCATTTAATTAGCATGAGTATAAATCATTCGTGACGAGAAGGCAAGTAATTTTTAGCAAGGGTCAGGGAGAAAGCTCGATCCGTTCTGAATGATCAGGATATCTTTACTCGAAATACCTTCAAGTATCTCGTTTAACATGCCGGCATTGAATGTTTTGAATCCGCACCGCCGTGTGTCATCCTCGCCGAGTTCCGATTTCAGGTAGATCGTGTACCTGCGGTTGAGCTCATGCGTGGACATCGCCGTCTGGGAGTTCAGCATGTATCTCTCCCTCACAACGTCGGGAACATGATCAATGCCCCTTTCGAAGGCATTCCGGTAAGAAGGGGAACCGATTCCTTCCCGGCATGCCGCGACCGCGATCATCGTTCCGCCGTCGGACAGCGCGCTCGAGGCGTACCGTATCGCCTTGTGGCTCTGGAGCAGGTTGATATCCTTCGGGAACCCTCCCGCCGATACTATCACGGTCCGAAAGCGCTTTCCGATGGGCACACGGAAATTCTCGACAAGAAAGGCACACCCTTCGCGATGGGAATTCTCCAGATCGCCCGCATTGATAAACACGAGCCTTCCCCCGTCGTCATACACCGTATTGATCACGAGAACGGGGGAAGCGATCAGCCTCGCTCCCGCGAGCATGTCCACATGAACCGGGTTTCCATCCAGAATGGCGGGTCCGCACGCTTCGCTCAACCCATCGCCCGGGTCGGAGCAAAGCGAGAGGCGATGATTCGATAGTATTGTCTCCTCCCCCGCTACGCCCGGCAGTATCAGTTTTCTGGCGCCGCCGAAACCGGCAAAGTAATGAAATGAAACCGTCCCGATACAGATAACGAGGGCGGCCCGTGCAACATCACCGTTAAAACGACAGACCGTTCCGGCAGGTGTCGTGCCCACCTCCACGAGTGACTCAAGTGCGGTTGCATCGTGTTGGACGACCGCGTAACGCCCCCTCACCTCGCTCCCGAGATGAATATCCAGCTCCTCGCCGGAAACACCCCTGTGCATTCCCAGGGCTATATAGATCGTCACCCGGTCGGGGCCCGCCCCGTACTGCTCGAGACAGGACAGAAGCCGCGGCAGCACCACACCCCGCCCGCTGCCTCTCGTAGGGTCCGATACCAGAACAGCGATTGCGCCCCTCGCCGGGACGAGTTCACGGAGCGGTGGAGTTCCGACGGTGCGTTCCATCGCCTCCAGTACGGCCCGTTCCGGTTCGGCACAGGGCTCGGGAAACCGGCTGCCAATGGTCTGAACATCCTCGCGGCCCTGCAGGTCGAGGTCGTATACCCCGTCATCGTATGGCAGTGAAACCTTCATCTTTCCCGTTCGCACCCCAGGCAGCGCCTCGATCTGTTCAAGCGTGGTTGAAACGCCAGCACCTCGAACTGCTCAAGTGGAGTCGAAACGATTGTATGGGGGGCTCGCCGGTATGTCCAATGATTATCGGATGGAAGCTGGCTGAATAGATCAGCCGGGCACGATATGCGTTCCAGCACTTCCCTTGCAGGCATCGAGCAGCATCTCCGCGTGCGAGATGATCACTTCCCTGCCTCCCGATCTGATGAAATCCATGGCTGCCTCGATCTTCGGCCCCATGCTCCCAGGAGGAAACTCACCTGAATAATGCAAAGCTTCGATCTCCTGAAGCGTCACCCGCCGGAGCGCTTTCCTGTCCGGCGTGCCGAACCCGGTATATACCTCGGCAACATTCGTCAGGATGATAAGACGGTCGGCACCGGTGTTCACGGCAAGTACCGCGGCGGCCCTGTCCTTATCGATCACGGCCTCGACACCAGCCAGCTTTTCATCCACCTCGAGAACCGGAATCCCGCCGCCGCCCACCGCTATGACGACGACACCGGAGTCGAGCAGAGTCAGGATGACGCCGGCCTCGACGATCTTGAGGGGCTGCGGACTGGGGACGACACGCCTGAAACCGCGGTCGGCATCATTGACCATCTTCCAGTTCTTTTCACACTCCAGCTCACGGGCTTTCTCGTTCGTGTAGAAGGGACCGATCGGTTTGGTCGGGTGATCGAAGGCCTCGTCGTCCGCCGCGACGACGACCTGCGAAACGAGGGAAACGACCTGCTTCTGAATGCTCCTTGAGTGGAGCTCGTTCTTCAGTGCCTGCTGGATCATGTAGCCGATCCCGCCCTGGGAGTCTGCGCCGCAGACATCGAGCGGCATGGGCGCTATCCTGTTCTTGATAGCCTCGTTCCGTTCCATGATATTGCCGACGATGGGACCGTTACCGTGGGTCAGCAGCGCTCTCCTGCCCGAGGCGATGAGGTCGGCAACCTGGCCCATCGTCGCTGCGGTCAGGCTTCGCTGCTCTTCGATCTTTCCCGTGCCGCCCGCCGGTATGATCGCGTTTCCACCGAGCGCTATGACGTCCAGTCCCTGCGTGTTACGTTCTTCCATAAAAAAAGGTTCCCCCGGTGAAGGCTCCGCCCTCACCAGGGGATATCAATGATCACTCCCGTGTTACAGAACTTCCTTAATCTTGGCGAGGGCCTTCCTGATATTTTCCTGGGAATTCGCGTAGGAGAACCTCAGGTACCCTTCACCGTATTCCCCGAAGCTCGTACCGCTGAGTCCGGCGACGCCCGCCTTCTCGAGCAGATGGTCTTCCAGCTCCTTGGATTTCATCCCGATCTCCGTGATATTGGGGAATACGTAGAACGCTCCCTTAGGACGGAGACATTTGAAGCCCGGAATCTCGTTGAGCCCGTCGACGATCAGGTCCCTGCGCACCTTGAACTCCGCAACCATCTTCCTCGAATCATCCTGGGGTCCGGTAAGGGCCTCGATTCCCGCCATCTGAGTGAAGCTGCACGTGCACGAGGTGCTATTCGTCTGCAGCTTTGAAATCTGCTCGGCGAGGGGAACCGGCATCGCGGCGAATCCAAGTCTCCAGCCCGTCATCGCGTACGTCTTCGAATGCCCTTCGAGGAGGATAGTCCGGTCCATCGCCTCGGGATAATCGTACATGCTGACATGCTTGCCCTCGTAAATAACCTTGCTGTAGATCTCATCGCTGAGGATCCATGCATCATGCTTGACGGCAAGTTCCGCGATACCCTTCATATCCTCCGGTGTCAGCACGCCGCCGGTCGGATTCTGGGGAGAGTTCACGATGATCAGCTTCGTCTTATCGTTGACGAGCCCTTTCATCTCATCGAGATCGAAAGAGAACGCCCTCTCCTCCCTCAGTGGAATGGGCACCGGCTTGGCGCCTACGAAGTTTATCACCGATTCGTATATGGGGAACCCGGGATTCGGATAGATTACCTCGTCCCCCTCGTCGACAAGCGCCAGGATCGAGAAGAAAAGGATCGGCTTTGCACCCGGTGTCACAACGATATTCTCCGGCTTCACCTCGACCCCGCGGTCCCTCGCGAGGAATTCAGAAAAAACCTTCTTCGTATCGGGAAGGCCGGCGGATGGTCCGTAATGGGTATACCCGGCACGGAGCGCCTTTACCGTGGCATCGATAATATTCGACGGAGTGTCGAAATCCGGTTCGCCGATCTCGAGATGTACAATGTCGCGTCCCTCTGCCTCCATGGCCTTGGCCCGGGCCAGGACCTCGAACGCGGTCTCCGTACCCAGCCTTTTCATCCTTTCAGCAAGCATGTTTCCTCCTTGGTGGATTATTGATAGCCGTGGCAACAAAATAGCAAAATCTAAAAATTTCAGCAATATCTATATTATTATGGTGTCGCTGTCCTATGTGGATGCCTTCACATACCAGTCTCGTTTGCCATTCACGAAGCTCTTGACTCCGCTGCGCCGGATCCTTCGCAGATTACGCACGCCCGCCGCCCCATGCACGGCACTCAGCTCCTCCAGTTTGGCACACCCTTCGAAGTCGCTGCATTCCCAGCATCCGGTGTATCCCTTCCGCTGGCAGCACTTCCTGATCTTGCAGTAAGGATTACCGCCACCACCTCTGCAAGCACGTTTGCAACGGAATTTCACCATCGCTCCGAGAACCTCGTAGCACTCGGAGTAGCTCCCGAACACCCTGAACATAGGCACTTCCGCGAGAGCTTCCGCTGTCCTGTCAAATCGCGCGCTGCGCAGTTCCTTACGGAGATCCCTGGACAGATCAGCGATCACGCCGCTGTGCACGAAACAATCACCACAGTACAACCCGCAGTATCCGATCAGCTGCTCGGTGTTATTGGACATCTACCCCCCTTTGCTTGGCGTAATCTTATCATGAAATCATCCGGGATCATAATCCTGAATAGACGCACGCCGGTCAGAACAGCTCAGCGGACCAGAACGGCTTTCACCGCCCGAGTCTCCACGTCGGTACCGCGCAGACGAATAAAGTACAATCCCGACCCCACGTTGCCCCCATTCGCATTACACCCGTCCCATCGGGTCCTATGCAGCCCGGGTGCCAAAACGCCAAGAGGCATCGTCAGTATGCACCTCCCGCTCACGTTATAGATTTCCATGGTCACGTAACCCGACCTTCTTACCTCGAAAGCAACCTCCGTGGGAGGATTGAACGGGTTGGGCGCTAGGGAGAGTATTGCGAGAGTCGCGGAGTTGGGCGCATTGCCAGGATCTGGTTCCTCGACGTCGGTTGCAGATGGGCTTTTCAAACCCAGACTGTAATATCCTCCCCCGGCGACCGCCACGAAGTCGGCATAATGCCCGTCGCGAAGAAGTCCGCGCCATCAATCTCGCTTCAGCTGCGGACTATCCTGGCGCGTGCCTTGCCCTAGCAAGGGCTGTGACAGGGAAAGCCGTCTGCTGCAAGATGGTTAGACAGTGCTATTATTATTTACCCTTAGCCGACAATATTTTCAAAAATTCATTTGGTAAATATGCTGGAACTTCTGAGCTTTTAAAATCTTTGATGTTTCTAGTTACTATGACTTTTGCCCCGATGTATAAAGCTGCTTGTGAGATCACTTCGTCCTCAAAATCACGACCTTTTCCGTCAAGTGCTGCCTGAAGCACCTTTTGATCAACCATCGCAACTTTCATAAACGATATTAGTTTTTTAATGGAAGTTCTAGCTTTTCGGGCACCAAGGATTTTCGATGCAAGATAATGAATGGTTGTGATGGTGGTTGCACAGAGAAATCCTTCAAATTCACCCTTCTCTGCCTTCGAAAAGAGTAAAGCAACAGTATCTGAGAATGGTTTTCGATCAAGAAGTAAATCCAGGGTCACATCGGTATCGAAAACTACTTTCATAGATATTTTTCCTCGAGGTGTTTTTTATAACCCTTGCCAGTGACAGAAGAACCCCTCAAAACACCCTTCAATGAACGCACTTTCGGAGACAGTTCATCTGTTTTTCCTTTATGGGTTGTTTCTAGAACCGAGAAGAAGTCAGCAACAAGTTGAGATACGGACTTTCCCGATCTTTTTGCATAAGACTTAGCTTTGTCGATCAGCTTTTCTTCCATCCTCAGTGTTAACTTAGTATTCATTTCAGCACCTCCAGCATGACGTACATAACTATAAATAATTATACGTATGCTGCAGTTTTTTGTCAAGCCCTATAAATCTGTCTAACTGTTTTGCATAACTTGCCGCAGTATTTATCGCACAGAACATCAATATTCGCTATCACATGAGGCAACGCTCAAAATATCAAAATCACGCCAGCGCCCTGCGGTCAGGTTAATGCATTTGTTATAAATATATATTTCATTTGTATTTTATAAAGTCTCCACTATGTGGACTGCCTTGTTTTACAAATTCCCAAGTATTTAAGTAAGAAGGATGCACATAATAATTACTGAACGAAAAAGGCAAGGGTAATCCAGGATTA
>DAOVFR010000256.1 GCA_030672805.1 Candidatus Krumholzibacteriota bacterium | reverse complement strand
ATCCCCGGCCGTGTGGCGCTGCGTCAGCGCTCCCCGGACGCGGTTCGGGCGTTTTCCCGTTGACAAACGGCGGAAATTGCGGTACAATTAATCCAGAATGAAAGGACGGAATGGGCATATAAGTCGTTGTTGTTCCCCACTGACATAGCAGGGGGAGAAACCGGCCCGGCACGTCTGTTTCATTCAGTCTCATATCGAGGCGCCACGGATTCTCAAACCTTGTGAGAACCCGTGGCGTTTTTTTATACCATGAATCGGGCAGGAAAAGGGAGAGGTGATCCAGACAATGTTTTTAACCGCGGCACTGAGAAGGGTGAAGGATGATTTCGCGGTGGCGTTCAAGCGGGACCCGGCCGCGAGAGGCCGGATGGAGGTCCTTTTCTGTTACCCGGGACTGCATGCGCTTCTCTATCACCGTATCGCCCATCACTTCTGGATACACGGGCTGAAATTTCCCGGGCGTCTCGTATCGCACCTGTCCCGCACTCTCACCGGGATCGAGATCCATCCGGGAGCCGCGATCGGCGCGAGGCTCTTCATCGATCACGGTGCGGGGGTTGTGATCGGCGAGACGGCCGAGATCGGAGACGACGTGGTCATGTACCAGGGTGTGACGCTCGGCGGAGTGAGCCTGAGCAAGGGTAAACGCCACCCGACGATCGGCAGCGAGGTCGTCATCGGCGCCGGATCGAAGATCCTGGGGCCCGTGAAGATCGGCGGCGGAGCGATGATCGGAGCCGGTTCCGTCGTCGTCAAGGACATACCGGACGGAGGCATCGCCGTCGGTGTCCCGGCGAAGGTGATTTCGAGAAGGCATGTCAGGGACGGCGCGATCTCGTTACGCCACGACAGGATCAGCGATCCCCTCATGGGTGTGATAAGGCGTCTCGAGGAGCGTGTTTTCCATCTCGAGAGGATGATGCGCGGGCAGCGCAAGGACGATTCCCGCGCCGCAGCCGGCTAGGTTTCGGTTTCGTCCGGGAAACGGTTTCCAAATGGTTCAGGCGCGCTCGTCGTTTCGTTCCCCCGCGATCCGTTCGAGCACCTCGATCTCCATCTCGAGCCGCCTCTGCCACGATACGAAGTGGTCCCGTCCGTATGCCGCCGCCCGGCGGCCGAGGCTTTTTCTTAATTCCCCGTTTTCGATCAGGAGCTCGAGTTTCCGCGCGAGCCCTGCAACGTCGCCGTTCTTCACGAGCAGTCCCGTTTCCTCGTCCCGGACGACTTCCGACGTTCCCGATACGTCGAACGCAACTACGGGAACCCCGCAGAGGATCGCCTCGCAGGGAGGGAGTGACATGTTCGTGAGTTCGTTCGTTCCGACAAAGATGTCGCTCGCCTTGAGAAATGTGACGATATCCCGGTAGGGGATCGTTCCGGTAAAGACCGTCCTGTCCCCGATGCCGAGCCTTTCGGCATCCCGCTCGAGATTGCGCCGTTCCGGGCCGTCCCCGCCGATCACGATCGAGGTGCGTTCGAGCAGGGTGGGCCTGATCCTGGAAACGGCACGGAGGAACAGGTCGACACGCTTCGAACGGACGAGCCTGGAGAAGGTCACGACGTGTATGTTCTCCGGCGGCGTGCCGAATGCGTTTCGCTGCATGTCCCGGTCGATCTTTTCATCGGCCCATCCGGTATTCATCCCGTTCGGCAACAACGAGATCCGTTCGGGGTCGATGCCGAGACGTGTGAGCGCCACGTTACCGAGCGTGCCGTCGTTGAGGACGATGTAGTGATCGACCGGATGGCGAAGCGCGTGTATCTGTTCGAAGTTCTTCCACCAGTACTTGACGCGGGGCAGGTCGAAGCGGCCGAGGTGCATGACGCCGAACAGCTTGACCACGGTCGGAAGACCGAGCCGGGGCCCGACGATGCTCAGCGGCTTCATTGCGTAGTGTGTGAATCCAAGGATCAGGTCGGGCTTCAGTTCCCCTGCAAGCCGCTCGAGCCTCGAGGTAACGGTCCTTGTAAAGGCGCCGGGCCAGATCATCCTCTTTGCGAGTGTCGGGAGTCCGCCGTAGGTTCTGAATACGTTCGGGTAGGTATGATAGGTAAGGGATTTCCCGTTGTCCGGTTTCGTGCCGTCGGCCGGATCGGGCACGAGGAAGTGCAGATCGACTCCCCTGGCCGTCAGTGACCGGACGAAATGCAGCTCATCCGGCACCCCGCCGTCCTCGCCGAGCGACCACATGTCTTTCCATATCGATAGGACAAGGATTCTTTTCAGATTGCCGTCCTCCACATCATGCTGTTTCGGCAGGCATCGCCGCCGGCGATTGTTCCGGAGCGTTACTCGGTCCGGATGACCCTCTCGAGACGTTTCCTGATCTCTCCGGGTCCCACGTACCCGGAGACCCTGAGTTCGGCGAGTTCACCGCCCGAGCCGTCGATAAATATGATAGTAGGAACGCCCTGTATCTTGAAACGCCTTTTTATCTCGTTCTCGCGCTCGCCGGACCTCGTGAGGTCGACCTTGAGCGTGACGACCCTCTTCGAGAGCTCGATCACGTCCTCATCGCTGAAGCTCTTGTGGTCCAGTTCATGGCAGGGTATGCACCAGTCGGCAGTGAAGTCGATCATGACGGGGCGGCCCTCTCGCGAGGCCCGGTCCTGGAGCTGACCGCTGTAGGTGACCCAGTCGATTCCCGGACGCCCGGCTGCGGACCGGAACGGTCCCCCGGGCAGCAGCAATACGATGACCGCGACTGCCATGCAGGCAACACCCACACTTCTGCGAACGAGCACGAACGTCGTGCCGCCCTTCCCGTTCCTGCCGGCCCAGCCGAGATAGATACCCGCAACGAGGGCCGTGAGCCCGTATGCGGCACAGGTCAGCCTGCTTCCTAGCAGGATCCGGGTGAAGTAAAAGGCCATCGCGACCAGGACGAACCCGAATATCTTTCTGACCCATACCATCCAGTCGCCGGAACGTGGAAGGTGCGTGATATTTCCCGAGATCATCGCAAGAACGAGGAAGGGTATGCCCATGCCCCATGCGAGCGTGAAGAAGAGGAAGAAGCCGAGAGCCGGTTTTCCCAGTTTCCCCACGTATGTGAGAAGGCCGATCACGAAAGGGCCGATACAGGGAGCCGCGACGATACCGACGGTCAGCCCCATGACAAGTGCGCCGAGGCGGCCCTGTCTCGCCGAGCCGGTTCTGCGGGTGAGGAACATCGGGAGTCTGAATTCCCACAGGCCGAACATGGACGCTGCGAAGCCGATGAGAACGGCCGCGATGAAGATGATGACCGCGGTGTTCTGCAGCGCCGAGCCGAACAGGCTTCCCGTGCTTGCCGCGATCGTTCCGAGGACGCTGTAGGTGACCGACATGCCAAAAACGTAGATCAGGGCAAGGAGGAACGTGCGGGATGCCTTGCCCCGGGCCTGTCCCCCGAAGAAGCTGATCGTGATCGGGATCAGCGGGTAGATACACGGTGTGAGATTCAGCGCAAGGCCGCCGATAAAAACAAAC
>DAOVFR010000020.1 GCA_030672805.1 Candidatus Krumholzibacteriota bacterium | reverse complement strand
GAATTCATTATATCTGGGGTGCCGAGTTGATCGACGAGGGGGGCTTCGAGGAGCAGCGGGAGGACGGGAGCTACGGGCTCATGCTTCTGGCCGGCACCGGCTTCACCGCTTTCCGGACGTACAACTTCCAGTTCCAGATAGACGTGGATTACTTCATCATGCTCGACGATATTAACCCGAGCGAGGAGCCCGGCGGCGAGATAAAACCCCAGGGCGTTCTCTTCACCTTCTGGATCAGGAAGGGCAGGTCGGATGATTGATCCCCGCGTCTCGATCGACGCCGACGGGTCCGGCGGTCGATGCCTCCCGGGCGGCGTGCGAGCCGTGACGTGACGGACAGTACAGGACAACCATGTTTTTCCGTTTGCTGCATTACACGTTGTTCAGGCGAAGGATCATACTCTGGGTGAGCCTTGCCTTCTTCGCCGCAGGCCTGCTGTACGTGCTGATCGCCGACAGGCAGTACAGGACGGAGGCGCTGCTGATGCCCCCTCTCGAGGAGGGTGGGGATGGGCTTCTCACCGCCTGGATGGCGAAGCTGAACCTTCCATCCATGGTAGTCCCGACGACGGCCGGCTCGACAAACGCGATCCTGCTCGTGGACATCCTGGAGAGCAGGCACCTCTGCAAGATGATCATCACCTCCCTCGACCTTATGGATGAATTCGACGCCGAGACGATGGACGATGCGGTGAAGGAGCTCGGCATAAAGACGAGATTCAGGATCACCAAGACAGGCCTGATCAAGATGAGCGTAACGCACGATGATCCGGAGCTCGCTGTCGAGATCGCCCTTTCCTATATTGCGGCCCTCGATACGCTGAGCCACCGGCTGCGTTTCACACGCGCCGGGAACACGATGGAGTTTATCTCCGGCCAGATCGAGCGGTACCGGGTGCGGCTTGACGGGACAAGGAGGGAGATCGCCGAGTTCCAGAAGGCGAACGGCCTGATCAATTTCAACGAGCAGGTTGCCGGAGCGATCGAAGTCGCGGCCGACCTCAAGGTGCGCACCGTGCTCGCGAGAATCGAGCGGGATCTCCTGCGTGACTTCGCCCGCCCGGGATCGGATGAGCTGAAGCGTAAAGAGGCCGAGTACCGGAGCCTGAGAGAACAGCTTGAAAGACTCGTCGAGGGTGACACATGCGAGGCGGTTTTCATTCCACTTAAGAAACTGCCCGATCTGCACCGGCGGTCCGCCGCTCTCCAGCGCGACCTTTCGGTCGGTGAACGGATCTACTCGTTTCTCCTGCAGCGGTACGAGGAGGCCGGGATCGACATGGCCCGCAATACACCGGTGGTACAGGTCGTCGATGAGCCGAATATACCGGAGAACCCGGCCGGACCGCCGCGGATCGTGATCGTGCTCGTCGTTACATTTGTCGGGTGCATCTGGATCACGGCCGTTATTGGCGTGTGGGGATGGGTAAGCCTTCGCGAGCGGAGTGGTGAGGAGGATCGCGCCTTCAGGGAAACCGTCGAGCTGGTCAGGATGGATTTTTCGGCGATACGAAGATTTCTAAGGTTCTGATTTTATACCCTTTCGACAGGAAACCCTTCAGCCGGCGAGGAACTCCTCCACGCGGCGAACGAGGCCGGGAAGAACCTTTCCGGCCTTTCCCGCCAGGAAGACGTCGACGATCGGCGTGATCCCGGAAGGGTCTACGTTAACCTCGATCAGGAAAGCACCTGACTGCCTGGCAACGGACGGGAGCATCGCGGCGGGATGAACGATGCCCGAGGTCCCCACGATGAGCAGCGCGTCACATCTCTGCGTTTCACGGTAGGAGCATTCGAGTTCCGCCGCGGGCAGCGGTTCCCCGAACCAGACGATGTTGGGCCGGATGAGCCCTCCGCATGCGCATCTCGGGGGGCCTTTGCTCCAGCTATCGTCCTCACGTGAGGGCTTGCCGCATTCGAAGCACCGGTACCGCTCGATATTTCCGTGAAGCTCGACGATTTCCCTGTTTCCGGCGCGCAGGTGCAGGTTGTCGACGTTCTGCGTTACCAGGAGGAAGACCGGCAGCAGGGTCTCGAGCCTGGCGAGTGCGCGGTGCCCGGAATTCGGCTGCGCCGCCCTTGCCGCCGTGCGCCGTTCCATGTACCAGTTCCATACGAGTGCGGGATTCGACAGAAAGCCCTCCCTCGAGGCGAGTTCCTCGGCCCGGTACTTCGTCCAGATGCCATCGAGGTCCCGGAAGGTCGGGATACCGCTTTCCTTCGAGATGCCTGCGCCGGTGAGAACAACCGTCCTGGACGAGAGTGCGAGTGCCCTTGCCGCCCTGTCGATCCCTTCGGCGGCGTTTCCATCTCTGACGTTTTCGTCCGCCAACGGGATCACGCTCCTTTCCTCGTACGAATCGTACACGCGTGGGGCGCGGGAAGTCAACGGCTGTCGTTGTCTTTGGAATGCACCTTGCATGATTGTTCCGTCGCAGTGCAATTGCCGGGCGACGGCATCGGCCGGCGCGAACGGAGGCTCCCGTGCAGTGAAAGTGCATGATATGCAATATTCATATGTTAGACCGGTTGTCATCTCCCTGTGCATCATTGCTGCAGCCGCCGCGGGATGCGCCATTGTGGGATTGCCCGATGCGCCGGCGCAACCGTTCGCCCGGTACAGGCTGACACTGGAAGACAGCGATCTGAACGTGATCCGCGTTTGCGGGAGCATCTACGGGGCGAATGAAAAGGAAACGCGGCTCGTGGTTACACACTGCGATGGGAGCGAAGGGATCGATCCGATCGGTCTCAGGGCTTTCGATACGGGCGGAAGAAAACTCCCGGTCAGCTCGGATGGGTGCGGGTGGGTGGTAAAAAACTCGAGGAGGGATTTCACTTTCGAGTACAGTGTCGTCGTTACGATCGAGGACGGGTACTCTCCCGAGATCAGGAACAAGCTCACCCTGCTCGGCGGTGACCGCAGCAGGGTCATGGGACGCGACGTTTTCATCGTACCGGGGATCCCCGTCTCGAGCGGAGTGCTCGTCGACGTCGATCTGTATCCCGCCTGGGATATGCACGCGGCGTTCCGGTCGGTCGGGAGACGTGTGATCGTCCCTCGCGCGTGCGACCTTTCCCGCATGATGGCGGTAATGGGAAGTTACCGCATCCACCGCTCTCCAGTCTGCGGCATCGATCTTTTACTGGCGATCGGGGGTTCCTGGGCGTTCACTGACGAGGAGCTGTTCGAGACGATACGGCTGATCGTCTCGTCGGAAACCGCAATGTTCGGCTCGTCCCCGCACGACCGTTACCTATTTATCTGTGACCGCAACCCCGTCAAGGGAGGAGGCGGTTTCGACTATTACGGCGTCCACGTCGCAAACAGTATGGTCCTGCTGCTCGATCCGGGGATGGACAGGAGCGAGCTCTACGACACCCCGATGGCTCTCATCGCACATGAATTCTTTCACAACTGGAACGGAGAAGCGATCAGGCCCCGCAGCGACGATCTTCTCTGGTTCGTGGAGGGTGCGACCGTCTATTTCTCGTACCATGTCCTCGTCGAGTTGAGCATAATCAGCCGGGAGCAGTACGAGTGGCGGCGAGAGAGAATCGCCTCCAGGTATCTGGAGAACCCCTGCCGCGGCCGCGTGCCTATCCGGTCGGCCGGAAACAGCGACCTCGGGGACAGGGACATGGTCCACCTGCTCTACGACGGCGGCTTCCTTGCCGCCGAGGCGCTGGACAGGAAGCTGTTCGAGGTATCGCACGGCGAAGCCGGCCTGCTCGACGTTCTGAGATGGCTCTACGAGCATGAGAGCGGTGAGCAGGGTGTGGATATGGAGACGATCGTCCGCTCGATCCTTGAGGTCAGCGGGCACGATCTGTCCGGATTTCTCGAGATGCTTGTCGGTGACCCGGCCCCGGCAGTTCTCGCCGGTGGAGAGCAATCCTCTTGAATAATCATCCTCCCCGTAATACATTCACATAGAATTCGAAGGACCATGTTTTCACGGGCGGCTTCCTCGCCGCCGGGGCGCTGGACGGGGAGCCGTCCGGGGTGTCGCACGGCGAAGCCGGCCTGCTCGACCATGAATACAGGATATGCATACGGAATTGTGCGGGGTCGCTTGATATGCCCCATGCTGCTGCTCATGCTCGGCGCGGGCACCGCGGGGGGACAGGGGTCCGGAAGCGAGACCGGGCTGCCGCCGCGCGCCGGCTGGGTGGAAACGGGAACGCGCTATCCCCTTTACACCGGCCGGGGGATCGCGGCATCGACCTTTCCGGCGCGGATCGTGGCGTACTCGCCCGCGCAGCGGGTCACGGCACTCGCGGCGGCCGGCGATACTCTGTGGATAGGTACGGATGGAGGGCTGTTTGCCTACAGCGTGACGGAGGATTCCACGGCGGCCGTAAGCGGCCCGGTTTCGAGATCGGTTCGATCGATCGCCTTCGATGAAAAAGGGGCCCTCTTGGTCGGCGGGGACAGGGGAGTAAGCATCAGAAGGGGAGGGGCGTGGCTCCACTACACGGTAACATCGAACCGCTTCTTCGAGGACGTAACGGATATCTCCCACGGCGAGGGACGGATGTGGCTCGGTTCTTACGGCCGAGGCGCCGCCTGCGTGGAGGGCGACTCGATAACGGTTTTCGCGAGGGCCGATTCCCTTTTCGACGACCGTGTTCTCTCCGTCATCGAGGAGAATCCCTGCACGGTGTGGTTTGCCACCGCGAGCGGTCTCTGCATGGCGGATACCCTTCACTGGATGTCAATGAGGTACGGAAGCCGCCTGCCGATCGGCGCGGTGAGGGACATTCTATTCGATGAGGGAGGCCGCCTCTACTGTGCGATCGCGATGCAGGGGGTGGCGGTGTACAACCTCGGCAGGGTGGGACGGTACGGGCCGAACGACGGTCTGCCGAATTGGGATATCAACGCTTTCAGCCTCGACCCGACGGGCAGGATCTGGGCGGTCGGCAAGGGTGGGGTGAGTATCTTCGACGGGTCGGGATGGACACCGCTGCGTCTTTCCGGATATTCCGCCGCACGGTATAATTTTCTCTCGTGTTTTCATGATGTGGAGGGGGGTGCCTACCTGGGAACGGACGAGGGAACCATCCTGTACCTCTCGCGCGATACTGTCGGGGAGATCCACGTCCCGCAGGCGTTTCCCTCCGGACGTGTCGCGAGGATCCGCCCGGCGGCCGGGGAGCTATGGTTCCTGACCGGCAGCGGGCTGTTTGTAAAACGAGGCGGCATCGAACGGGTCGAGCTCCCCAAGGGGGTCTACGGGGGGGCGATAGAGGATGTCACCGTATACGGTGACGAGGTATGGGTGGTGACGCGCTTCGGACTGCTCCATTATGACGGCCAGGCATGGAAGATCTTTGACCGGAGACAGGGACTCCCCACCGAGCATTTCACGGTTTCGATCAGGGATGGTTCGGGTGATATCTGGTTCGGAGCATTCGAAAGGGGTGTTCTCAGGCTGACCGGCAGGGGCTGGGTGCACTACAACGGTGAAAGCGGTCTTCCCGATATGCGGATCGAGAACATCATCGAGGATCGTTCCGGGACGATGTGGGTCATGACGGCCTGCGGCGGGATCGCCCGTTTTACCGGTGATTCGTGGCAGGAGGTCATTCTCCCGGTGCAGGAAGGAGACGCGGAGAAACGGCAGCCGCAGGCCGATTCCCTCCCGCGGCTCGATCCCGCCATCCGCTTTCTGGGCCTGTATGACGGCCGGAGTGCTTCCCGGGAGGCCGATCGGAAGGTTTGTATCGGGCTGGATGGGACCGGGAACTGCCTGGTCGGAAGGAGCGATGCGGTCTACCGTTATTCGGAATCCGGGTGGCAGATAATGTATCCCCCGGCCGTCGATGGAGAGATCGAGCCAACGGTGATCATGGGCTCGAGCAGAGGGGACGTGTGGCTCGGGACCGCGCGCCACGGCGTTTTCATCAGCAGGCGCGGCACGTGGCACGGGGTCGACCGGCAGCAAGGCCTGTCCGACGGGACGGTGCTCGCGATCGTTGAGGACGCGGCGGGCGACGTATGGATCGGGACGCAGTCGGGCGGTGCGGTCCGGTTCATCCACCATCCATCGCGCTGATCACGATACTCGAATCCTACCGGGAATAATCGCCGAGGTCGATCCGCCCCGTGGCCCGTTCGACCGATCCAACGACCTCGCCGCCGCGAACCAGCTCCAGGATGCCGGCGATGTCGATATGAAGCGGCCTGTCGCCGTCGAAGTGATCGACGGCCTTTCGGATACGGCGGTATGCCGCTCTCGTTCCCCTGCCGGGTTTCTTCGGTTTCCTGAAGTCGAGCGCCTGGGCTGCCGCCATCATCTCTATCGCGATCACCGTGATCGTGTTTTCCAGGACACTGCCGAGTTTCCGCACGGAGATCTGTCCCATGTTCACATAGTCGCCGAGGTCGGCCGATACACTGATCGAATCGACCACACCGGGATGTGAGAGGACCCTGTTTTCGCTGACGAGCGCAGCGGCGGTATGCTGCGCGAACCTGAGACCGGCGCCTGGTTCGCGGCCGTTCGCGAGAAAGTCCGGCAGGCCGCACGGTGAGGGTTTCAGGAGCCGGTTGGTATGCCGTTCGCTGAGACTTGCCGCTTCCGCGAGGGCGATCGTGAGAAAATCGGCTGCCATGCCGATCGGCTGGCCGTGGAAATTGCCCCCGTTGACGAATTCACCGTTGCCGGTGAAGAAGAGCGGGTTGTCGGCGGCGGCGTTCATCTCGGTGATGACCTTGCGTTTCGTGCAGGCGAACGCGTCGAGGCTCGGCCCGAGTATCTGTGGTGTGCATCGGAGGCCGTAGTCATACGTTACGTTTTCCTCCGAGGTTGGCATTATCGCGGAGTCGGCGGTCAGCGTCCGGATCGATGCGGCGACGGCGACCTGTCCCGGGAACGGCCGCACCGCGTGAAGCCGCTCGTCGAAAGCGCCCGGGTTGCAACGGAGGGCCTCGATCGTCATTGTGGAGGCGATGATGGCGTTCTTGAACACGTTCTCCGCATCATGGCACGCGAGCGCCATCTGACCGGTCGTCATCTGGGAGCCATTTATGATTCCGAGCGCTTCACGTATGCTCAGGTCGACCGGTTTGACTCCGGCCCTCTTCAGGGCGAGCGTGCCGGGAGTGAGTCTGTCCGCATAGAATGTCCAGGCGCCGCCCCTGATCACATCGGCGATCTGCGACAGGGAGGAGAGATCGTCGTTCGTGCTCCCTTTGCCCTTCCCGTTCACGAGCGGCGTCACGTCCCTGTTCAGGAGGCCGACCATCGAATCGAGCAGCTTGAGACGAACCGCGGAATACCCTTTCGCGATGGTGTTTGCCCTGCAGAGGATTGCGGCACGAACAATATCGGCCGGCAGCGGTTTGCCGACATTTGCGGAGTGAGAAAATATGATCCGTTTCTGGACCGTGCCGTTTGGGTCGTCAGGAGCGGGAGGACCCGCAAGTCCGGGCACGCCCGTTGTGATACCGTAGACGGATGCTCCCTTCGCGAGCAGTTTCGCCGCAATTTTCCAGCACTCACGGACTTTTTTTTTCGCCTCAGGCGACACCGTAACACGCGCCTTCATCCGCGCAACGCGATGCACATCTTCAAGGGTCAGATGTTCGCCGTCCAGAATGACTCGTTTCGCCAAGGAATCACCTCCGGGATTGAACAGTGCAGGGTTGAATATCCTCAAGTCACCCCTTCCCTGTCAAGGGTAAAAAGAAAATTGGGGATCACGGCGGAATCACGGTAATTGACGTATTTACAACGCGATATGTTTATCACCATTGTTGCCGGAGCGAACGGTGTGTTGACGCGTGGACCATGACGTTGTATATTATCGGTGCAAAGGAGTCATATAGAGACAAGCGCTACTGTTTCCGGTTATCAGCAACGACGACTCGGTCGATGGAATGGTGAGGGAGACAGGTGGCGTGTTTTTATATATGCCCCGGTAATAAACTGTTGAAGAAATACAGGGATATGATATTAGTAATTGATACCGTCAGAAATTGCGGAGGATGTTGATGGATGTTGCGGCCAAGCTCCTGTTTTTCTCGATAATTACACTTGTATGCTACACGTATGCCGGGTACCCCGTCGTACTGTTCATCCTCGGGTTGTTCAAGAGCCGGAAGCGGATCCCGGAGATACGGGACCATCCCACGGTGGCCCTCGTGATCTCGGCTCACAACGAGGAGCGCATCATCAGGAAGAGGATCGAGAACGCCCTCGAGCTGGACTATCCGAAGAACAGGCTGTGCATCGTTATAGCGAGTGACGGCTCCAACGATGGCACCAACAACATCGTCCGTGAGTACGAGGGCGCCAACGTGGTGCTAAAATCGTTCAAGAAGCGTGAGGGGAAAAGCTCCACACTGAACAGGACCGTGCTCGGGATCGAGGAAGAGATTGTCGTTTTCTCCGACGCCAACGCCTTTTTCGAGAAGGACGCGGTCACCAAGCTCATAAGGAATTTTGAGTACGAGGGCGTCGGATGCGTCGTGGGGCACCTCAGATACCTCGATAACCATTCGTATGTCGGCAAGGGGGAGAGCCTCTACTGGCGGTACGAGTCGCTTCTGAACCGGCTCGAGAGCAGGCTCCGCTCTGTCCTGGTGGCGACGGGCCCGATATTCGCCATCAGGAGGAATCTCTTCCGGCCTATACTGCGGGATGTGGCAAACGATTTCCAGATTCCCGCCGACATAGCGTCCCAGGGATACGGTGTCGTGTTCGAGTACGATGCGGTTGCCTACGAGCGGTCCACCTATTTCTTCAGGGAGGAATTCAAACGTAAACGCCGCATTATCATACGCGGCATGACCGGTTTCAAACACCTTCGGGGACGGTTTGGAGGAGCGCTAAGGATCTTTCAGTTCATATCGAGGAAACTCCTGCGATGGTGGATCGGGCCGCTCTTCCCGCTCTTCTATGTCTCGAACATTCTGCTTCTCCACGAGCCGTTCTTCCTGGCGACATTCATGCTTCAGAACCTGTTTTACCTGTCCGCCGCCGTCGGAGCCTTGCTCAGGCGCGGGAAGGTGCGGTCGAAGATCTTCTTCATACCGTTCTACTTCGTCATGGTGAATGGCGCCGCCCTCGTGGCCGTGGTTACCTACCTGGGCGGAAGCCGTTTCTCCGTCTGGGAAAAGGCGGAAACGACCAGGGCGGTCCACAGGCAGGCATTCACGACGCCGCGGCTCCAGGTGATCGAGGGGAAAAAACAGGTGACATTCTCGAAAAACAGGAAACAACGAGTGGAGAACCTGGAAAAGATCACGTAAGCGCGCGTCTTCAATGGATTCCTACCGCATTCTATTCTTCATCAGCGCACTTCGCTGCGGCGGGGCCGAGAACCATCTGCTCAACCTCTGCCGTTACCTGGCTTCCCGCGGCCACGCGCCGGCCGTGTGCACCCTGTCCGCGAGGGAGGACGGTCTCGAGAGCGAGTTCCTCATGGACGGCGTTTCCCTCTACAGGCTGCCGCTTGCATCACTCCGTCAGCTCAGCGTTCCACGAAAATTCCATACCCTTTCCAGGATCGTGCGGGGGGTCGGGCCCGACCTGATCCACGCACACCTGTACCACGCTGAGATGGTGGCCGCTGCCTCCGCGCTCGTCCACCGGGTGCCGCTTGTGGCTACCAGGCACAGCGCGGGGCTCGAGTTCAACGGATGGCGCAGGTATGCAATCACCGCTATCCACGGGCGCTTCTCACGCATAATAGCGGTAAGCGGAGATGCGGCGTCCGAGGCTCTTACCCAGGGATACAGCAGTGACCGGGTCGAGACGATCCCGAACGGCGTCGACACGAGGAGGTTCCGCCCGCTCGAGGGGAGAAAACGGGATGAGAAAAGAAAGGAACTTTTCAGGAACCTTTTCCCCGGTTCCGATCCGGCGTCCGCCCTGCTCGTCGGTTCCATCGGGGGCCTCAAGCCTGTAAAGAACTACTCCCTCCTCATCAGGGCCGCGGCACGCCTCGCCGGCGGTCATTCCGGGCGGGGTCGCGAGCTGAAGACGGTGATTATCGGGGAAGGTCCCGAGCGCGGTTCTCTTGTCGAGCTCGCCGGAGAACTTGGTCTCGATCGGTCGATCGCGCTGCCGGGCTACAGCGACCGCACCGAGGAACTGTTTCCCCTGTTCGATATCTTCGTTCTTCCGTCCCGTACCGAGGGTGTTCCCATGGTCATCCTCGAAGCGATGGCATCGGGGCTTCCCTGCGTCGCAAGCGACGTCGGGGGGATCGGGGTTGTTCTCGGTAAAACGGGCCGGCTGGTGAAGGAAGGGGACGAGGAGGCCATGTGCCGCGCCATCGGGGAACTGGCGGAAGACGAAGCGGCCCGTACCGGGCTTGGAAGGGAGGCCCGGGTGAGGGTGATGGAGCGCTTTGACATCGACATCTGGGGAGACCGGACAGTCCAGGTCTACCGGTCGATTATCCGGCGGACACGGGACGGGTAGAAATCATAAAAAGTTGAAACTTTTGACTTCTTCCCGAATATATAGAGAGAGAAGTAAAAAGCGCGGGTATTGTTGCTCTTGCGAGGGAGGTGAAGGTCGCGGGAAAGCGGCCGGTAGATATGAAACGGATGTTATCGGTTCTGGTCGCGGTTTTTCTGCTCCTTTCATTCGTTTCGAGCGGTTCGGTCATTGCGGGTGAGAGGAATAGCGGAAAAGACAGGAACACCGTCATTTGGGTCGATGGGAAAGAGTACGTTATTGACGGTGACGAGGGTGTGGCCATCCTCGGCGACGATGACGGCTACAAGAAGATCAAGGTGAAGGAGGCCGAGGAGAAACGGGCCTTCATCGGTATTTACATGGATAACCTCAACAAGAAGCTGAGGGAGAAGTTTGATTACCCCCACAGGAAGGGTGTTCTGATCACCGACGTGATCGATGAAAGTCCGGCCGAGGAAGCGGGGATCGAGGAAGGCGACATAATTTACAAGTTCGACGGCGAGCCGGTCACAAGCAGTGTTGAGCTTTCAGCGCTGGTCGCCGATATGAAGCCGGGCGAAAAGGTAACCATTGTCATCTATCGAGAGGGCAAGGAGAAGAAGGTCGAGCTCGAGCTCGGCGAGCACCCGTGGAAATCATATGCGGTCGACTGGGATAATGTCGGCGGGCGAATGGAGCTCTTCGGCAAGGCCGGGAGAGAACACGGCGCAGCGCTCAATTTATATATGCGGGGTGCTGCCGACCCGAAAGGCAGGCTCGGTGTCGTGCTGTCCGAATTGAACAAGGACCTCGCCGCGTACTTCAAGGTAGACGAGGACAAGGGTGTCCTGATCCTCGAGGTGCTCGAGGACACGCCCGCGGAGAAGGCCGGTGTCAAAGCCGGTGACGTGCTTGTCCTTGTGGGTGGGGAAGAGGTCTCCGACGTAGAGGACGTGATGGATGAGGTCATGGATATCGAAGAGGGGGAAGATGTGGTTCTCGTCGTGGTGAGAGAGGGAAAGAAGCAGAAGCTTAACCTAGAGATCGAGGAAGATGAGAATAAGCGTATCATGCACATCGGCCCAGGCGAGCACCATTACAAGATCGAGATTCCCCAGATCGAGTGCTTCGAGACGCCCAGGATCAAGATGGACAGGAATGTTCTCGAAAAGGAGCTCGATTCACTCAAGAAGGAGATGAAACGGCTCGAGAGGCGTCTAAAAAAGCTTGAAAAGGAGTAGCGGCGGATCGCTTTGAAGCGGGACCGGCCCGGTGGGCAGGCGCCGGTCCCGCCGCTTCTTTTCGAGTGAACCTTACCGGCTTCCGCAGCATTCGATTGCGGAGGCCGTTTTTTTGGTCCCGGCCGTGGTAAATCCTTTGACACGTTGAAAAAAGTTGTCTATGTTAAACCTTGTTCCATTCGCCTATTGTGTTACTCGAACAGTTATTTGTTCCAGGAGAAGTATTCCTTTGCAAGGAGTGTTTCGATCATGAACGATCAGAACGAATTTCAGCCCGTCCGGCAGCCGGATCAGGTTTCCGGAGAGGCTGCCGGAGGATTCGTGAACTCGCTCGTCGATATCTTCGTCGATCCGACGAAGGTGTTCAATCGTATCGGCGCGGGACTTGTGTGGTGGAAGCCGTTTATCATAACCGCCGTGATCACCGTTATCCTCGGCTGGGTAATGATGCCGATTCATCGCCATTTACTCATACTCAACGAGCGGGGGATGTCCGAAGAACAGCTCGAGATGGCGCTGGAAAAGATGAACCAGTTCGGTTTAATCGGGCTGGTCTTCGGGATAATACTTATCCTCGTGCTGATGCTCGTTTTCGCCGGTATCACTCACCTTATTGTCAGTATTATGAGCTCGGAAAGCAGCTACACGAAAATGCTCAGCCTCGGTGCCTGGTGCGGGCTGATTCCGCTCGTCGGGCAGATCATCATGTCCGTGATCCTGCGCATGAAGGGGGTCGAAGCTATCGAGTCGAGTGCGGACATGGAAGTGAATTTAAGCCTCTCCGCATTCTTTCCCGAGCTCGAGGGTATCGGCAAGGCCCTGCTGGACAGCATTGGCCTCTTCGAGATCTGGTATTACATACTGTTCATTACCGGCATTTCGATCGTTTTCAGGATCAGCCGCCAGAAGGCGCTTTTTCCTGCGATCGTCGTGTGGGCCATATCTGTACTGCTGCTCATGCTGAGGGGGATGTTCGGCGGCGGAATGGGATAGACCGGCCCCCGCGTGCATGGCTCACGGGAGCAGGAACGTAATGTATGTTCCGCACGAGCGCGCGGAAGCCGTGTTTCGTCTGCTCCCCTTATCGAGAGAATAAGAGCACGAAGGAGGAGATCGTATTGAATAAGTACGGGATCGACGGGATCAGGAACGTGGTTCTCGTTGGCCACCAATCGTCGGGCAAGACGATGCTCGGCGAAGCCATGCTCTTCAATGCCGGCGTCGTGAGCCGCATCGGGAGCATCGAGGACGGAAACACGATGCTCGATTCGACACCCGACGAGATCGAGCGCAAGATCTCGATTACGGCGGGACTGGCGGGCTTCGAGTATGACGGGCACAAGCTGAACATCCTCGACACCCCCGGCTATGAAGATTTTGTCGGCGAGGTGTTTTCCTGCATCCCGGTCACCGAAGGCGCCGTAATGGTGCTCAACGCCGACAGCGGCGTCGAGGTGGGTACGGAGAAGACGTGGCGGTACCTCAAACCATTCGGGCTGCCACGGATCGTGTGCGTAAACAAGATGGATAAGGAGCACGCCGATTTCGACAAGTGTCTTGCCGATTCGCAGAAGTTTCTCGGTAACGAGGTTATGCCGCTGCTGCTGCCGATCGGGCATGGTGAAACGTTCAAGGGTGTTGTTGATATCATCAAGAAAAAGGCGTACATGTACAGCGGCAAGGACGCCTCATTCGCCGAGGAGGACGTGCCGGGCGATCTTGCCGGAACTGTCGACGGGTGGCACCGGAAGCTGATGGATTTTGCCGCCGAGGCCGACGACTCGCTGCTCGAGAAGTTCCTCGAGGGGGGAAAGCTGTCGGACGGGGAACTTGCACAGGGTCTTGCCGCGGGGTGCCGTGCCGGAACGTTCGTGCCGATGGTGCCGGTGTCGGCCACGGAAAACATCGGCGTCAGGCAGTTGATGGACCTGATCGTAACGTTCATTCCGTCGCCGGAATCGAGGACCGAGATCGGGAGCGCCGACGGTCCGATCAAGATAGGCGCCGGTGAAAAAACCGCCGCTTTCGTTTTCAAGGCGATGTCGGAAAAGCATATCGGAGATCTGACGTTCATGCGGACCTTCTCGGGAGAGGTGAGGGTTGGTGAGGATCTGTTCAACTCGAGCCTCGATTCCTCCGATCGAATCGGCCAGCTCTACTTCATACAGGGCAAGAACAGGATCGAGACCGATGCGATCCCCGCCGGTGATATCGGGGCTGCGGTGAAGCTCAAGTCCGCCAGGATCAACAACACGCTCTGCACCCGTTCCAGCCAGGTCGTGTTCCCCGCAATCGAGTACCCCCAGCCGTCGCTGCACACCGCGATCGAAGCGAGGTCGAAGAGCGACGTTGACAAGATGGGTACAGGTCTTAACAGGCTCAACGAGGAAGATCCTACGTTCACGGTGAAGGCCGATCCGGAGCTGAGGCAGACGCTGCTCTCCGGCCAGGGAGAGCTTCACTTCGAGGTGATCCTGGGCCGCCTCAAGCGCAAGCACGGGGTCGAGGTCGATATGATCCAGCCGAAGATTCCTTACCGCGAGACGATCACCGCCACCGCCGAGGCACAGGGCAAGCACAAGAAACAGACCGGCGGCCGGGGCCAGTACGGTGACGTATGGCTCAGACTCGAGTCTCTGCCGCGCGGCGGCGGGTTCGAATTTGCCAACGCGATCGTCGGCGGCGTTGTGCCGTCGAAATACATACCCGCCGTCGAAAAGGGTGTCGCCGAGAAGATGAAACAGGGCGTCATTGCCGGTTACAGGTTTGTCGACGTGAAGGTCACCCTGTACGACGGTTCGTTCCACACGGTCGATTCCTCGGACCAGGCATTCAAGATGGCAGGATCCAAGGGGTTCAGCGCGGCGGCCGAGAAGGCAAAGCCGGTCATCCTCGAGCCGATCATGGAAATCGAGGTTCTCGTGCCGGAGGAATACATGGGCGATGTGATGGGGGATCTCTCGATGCGGCGCGGCAAGATCCAGGGAACCGAACAGGATGGGAGTCTCCAGAAGATCAAGGCACAGGTTCCCCAGGCCGAGCTGTACCGTTATTCAACATCGCTCCGGTCGATGACGCAGGGCAAGGCGTCGCACCGGCGGGAGTTCTCGCATTACGAGCTTGTACCGCGCGATGTAACCCAGAAGCTCATCGCCGAGGTGAAGGCGGCGAAGGAGGCAGACAAGTAGAAGCGCCCTGAGGAAGGATTTTCGTGTCGGGACATTCCAAGTGGAACACGATCAAGCGCAAGAAGGCCAAGGTCGATGCGCAGCGGGGCAGGATCTTCACCAAGCTTATCAGGGAGATCACCGTGGCGGCGCGAGAGGGCGGCGGCGACCCGGACGCCAACCCGGTTCTCAGGACCGCCATTCAGAGCGCGCGCGATAACAACATGCCCCACGCCAACATCGACAAAGCGATCAAACGGGGCACGGGCGAGCTCCCGGGCGTGACCTACGAGTCGTGTACGTTCGAGGGATACGCACCGGGTGGTGTGGCGCTGCTCGTCGAATCGCTAACAGATAACAGGAACCGGACAAGCGCCGATGTCAGGCATCTCTTTACGAAGCACGGCGGGCATCTCGGGGAGCCGAACTCTGTTTCCTGGATGTTCGATCAGAAAGGCATCATCGTGATCGATTCGTCGCAGGCCGACGAGGAGAAGGTGCTCGAAATCGCTCTGGAGAACGGCGCCGAGGACGTGCTCGGCGAGGGAGGCGTGTTCGAGGTTATCTGCGCACCTGGTGCCTTCGAGTCGCTCCGTGACACGTTCCGCGGCTCGGGAGTCGAGTATCAGCTGGCCGAGATCTCGCTCTATCCGAAGAACACGATCAGGCTCGACCACCGCGACAAGGCGGTGAAGGTGCTAAAGCTCGTCAGCGCTCTCGAGGACAACGACGACGTGCAGTGCGTGAGTGCGAACTTCGACATTCCCGACGATGTGCTCAAAAGTATCGAGAATGAGTTATGACGGCCCGGTTCGCGTCTCGCTCCGCCCCGCGCAAGTCGCGGGATGCGGCCGTCACCGCTGCGTGCATGAGAGGTGAAGGGGTGGCTTTAATCATCGGTATCGATCCGGGAAGCCGCAAAACGGGGTACGGCCTCGTCGAACAGAACGGTTCAAGGATCAATTATGTCCATTCAGGAGTGATCAAGGTCCGCGGCGGCACGCCGAAACCGGAACGCCTCCTTACCATCAAAAAACATCTCGACGGCGTGCTGCGGAAATATCGTCCGTCAGCCTTCGCCGTCGAAGAGATATTCGTATCGAAGAACATCAGAAGCATACTCGTGCTTGGAGAGGCGCGGGGTGTCATCATACTCGCGGCCGCTGAGGCGGGTATTCCCGTGTTCGAGTATTCGGCGCGTGAGATCAAGCGGAGTGTCGTCGGCGCCGGCGCCGCGCACAAGAGCCAGGTTGCGTCGATGATACGGCGCCTGCTCGCAATCGACCATGAGCCGGAAACCGAGGATGAGACGGATGCCCTCGCCGTCGCGTTCTGCCACGCGACGAGACAGGCGGGCGTTCTCGGGAGATTGCCGTGATTGCATCCATCGAGGGAACGATCAGGTCGAAGGATGGCAACCGTGTGGTCATCGCTGTCGGCGGCGTCGGCCTCGAGGTGTTTGTACCGGAACGCACCCTCGCTGCGATCGGCGGTGAAGGAGAACCCGTGGGGCTTCACACCTACCTTCACGTGCGTGAGGACATTCTCACACTGTACGGCTTCCGGGATGAAAACGAACGGAGTCTCTTCATGGCACTCCTCGGTGTGAGCGGTGTAGGTCCAAAGGTGGCGCTCGCGATACTCTCGGCAAGCGGCGCCGGAGACATCGCAACCCTGATCTACAACAAAGACACGGGTGCGCTGACTTCTTTTCCGGGCATCGGAAAGAAAACGGCGGAGCGTATCGTCCTGGAGCTCAAGGACAAGATCGAGCGGTACGTGACGGAGGATAAGGCAACGTGCGCCGGTTTCGACCGGCAGCTCTTCGAAGAGGCCGTGGCCGCGCTCATGACGATAGGGCTCACGCGCGCAGGCGCTCAGGAAGCGATCGGCAAGATCGACACCGTATCGCTTTCCGCCCCGTGCCGCGTCGAGGACGTTGTGCGGGAAGCGCTTAAACAAACTTCATCGAGTGTGTGACGGAAGGAGCCGGTCGATGCCGGACGGCCTCATAACAGATCCGAAGGTGTTGCATGAAGAGCTCCAGAGCGAGTCTGCGCTGCGTCCGAAAACGCTCGATGAGTTCATCGGCCAGGCAAAGCTCAAGGAGAACTTAAGTGTCTTCATCGAGGCGGCGAAGCAGCGGGGCGAGCAGCTCGACCATGTGCTGCTGTACGGCCCTCCCGGGCTCGGGAAGACGACTCTCGCCTATATCATCGCTCGGGAACTCGGCGTGAACATCAAGCCGTCGAGCGGTCCCGTGTTCCAGAGCCCCGCGGAGCTTCTGGGCATCCTGACACAGATAGAGAAACGCGACGTCATCTTCATCGACGAGATCCACCGGCTGAACCGCGTCGTCGAGGAACATCTCTACCCCGCAATGGAGGAGTTCAGGTGCGAACTGATCGTCGACAAGGGTCCGCACGCAAGGCACTACTCGCTGACGATCGAGCCGTTCACTCTGGTCGGCGCCACGACGCGCGCAGGGATGATCACACCGCCGATGCGAAGCCGCTTCGGCGTTGTCGCGCGCCTCGATTTCTACACGCCGGAGGATCTGCACCTGATCGTCAAACGCTCCGCGGGCCTTCTCAATATCGATATCGACGAGGAGGGGACAGGTGAGATTGCGCTGCGCTCGCGCGGCACCCCGCGTATCGCGAATCGTCTGCTCAGGCGCGTTCGAGACTTCGCCCAGATAAAGGGAAAGGGCAAGATTGACCTTGATATAGCCGATTATGCGCTCCGGATGCTCGAGGTCGACGAGAAAGGCCTCAACGAGATGGACCGCCGCATCCTGCTCACGATCATCGAGAAGTTCTCAGGCGGACCGGTCGGGATCAGTTCGATCGCCGTGGCCGTCTCGGAAGAAAAGGAAACGATCGAGGACGTCTACGAACCGTACCTGATAATGGAGGGCTTCCTGCAGCGCACGTCGCGCGGGCGTGTGGTGACCGGGACGGGTTACCGGCACATGGGGTTCGAGCCGGGCAAGGACGGCGACAACCAGGGACGTTTCTTCTAAACCGCACGTATAACCTCAACTTTCAGACGGCGACATGAAACTGAATGATTTCGATTACGAACTGCCCGAGGCGCTCATCGCGCAGCATCCGGCCCGTCGGCGCGACGAGAGCCGCCTCATGCTGCTCGACCGGACAACGGGCGAGGTGCGTGAGACTCGCTTCTCGAGCTTTCCACGGTACCTCCGGGAGGGGGACCTTCTTGTACTGAACGAGAGTGAGGTGATTCCCGCCCGTATCTTTGCGCAGCGGAGCAGCGGGGGAATTGTCGAGGTTTTTCTT
>DAOVFR010000045.1 GCA_030672805.1 Candidatus Krumholzibacteriota bacterium | reverse complement strand
TCTGATCCTCGACAAGCCCGAGGTCCCTGTGCGTCGCGACGAGGAAGTTCTGGTTGGCAAAGGCGAGCTCATCAAGCTGTTCGATGCACCACCTGATATGGTCCCTTGCGGTGATGGGACTTCCGCAGCGCTCACAGAATTCGAGTTCCTTGTCGTGCGTGTCGATGAAATCCGAAGGGTCGAGCGTGGACTTTTCGAAATCCCTGTCGAGGATGATTCCCTTGCCCGTGATGCAGTACGCGTAGCACTGGCTGCAGAATATACAGTTGCCCCAGTTGCGCTCGATGCGCCGCACCATGCGGCCCTTGTCCTCACGGTACTCGTCGACTATCGTGATAGCACCGGCGGGGCAGACCTGGGCGCACGCACCGCAGCCTACACACCCGTCGGGGTCGTACGTCGGGGTCCCGCGGAAGTGCTCCGGCAACACGGCCGGCACCTTTGGGAACCCGGTGGTATACGGACCCTTTATCAGAGCGGTGATGGCTTCTTTCAGTTCTCTCAGCTTCGGTTTACGCATGCTCCTTCAACTCCCGCAAATCCCGGAATCAGACCTTGTCCTCGGCTCCCTCCCTGTCCTCGGCATACTTGTCCATGATGCTGCCATCCCATAGAGGGATGCCGGAACGGTGCGCCGCACGGGCGATCGCGTGCGCCCCGGTCGGCGACGTCAGCAGGACGAACCAGATGCACAGCAGGGCCTTGACTGACATCTGGTTTATACCTGTGTAGAACAGGACGCTGAGGAGAATCATGCAGGTTCCGAGCGTGACGCATTTTGTTGCCGCCTGAAGACGGTTATATACATCGGGCAGTCTCACCAGGCCTATGCAGCCGACCACGTCAAACGCGATACCGACAATGAGAAGGATCAGGCCGGCGGTCTCATTCATCGAAACCCCTCCCATCGAGATACTTTGCCAGCGCTATCGTGCCGATGAAACTCAAGAGCGCCCACGAGATGCCGATATTCATGTACAGATCCTTCTTTGTTATGATCGAGTAGATCGCGCAGAACCCGACGACGAGGGTCCCGAGGATATCGATCGCCACGGTTCTGTCGGGAGCAGTCGGACCTTTCCCCACCCTGTACAGGCAGAGGAAAACACACAGTATCAGCAGCGCTATGAATACGCTCACTCGAATATCCTTTCCAGCAGGCTCTCGAACCGCCTGACAATTATCTCCGTCTCGCGTGTAGGGTCCTCCGAGACGATATTGATCCAGTGCACGTATAGGTGATCGCCGACGAGGTCGATACTCAGCGTGCCTGGCGTCAGGGTGATCGAGTTGGCCAGGAACGTCCGCGCCATATCCGTCTTGAGCCTTGTCCGCACCTTCACTATTCCCGGCTTGATCGGCAGGTAAAGATTCAGCACCCTGTATGCGACGTCGAAGTTGGCCTTGACCACGTACCACAGGAAGACCAGAACGTACACGACCAGCCAGAAGAATCGGACCGGATTGAAGACCTTGACCGCCCCAGCGGGGAAGATATCACCAAGGAAGAGCTCCGCGATGAGAACGACGACCACCCCGACCAGCACTTCCTGCCATTGCAGCGACCAGGTCAGGAGAAGCCAGACAATCATCAGGATCAGAAAATGTATGAATCGTTTCATCCTCGTTTACCCACCGGTTAACAGGCTCATGTATGCCATTTTATCCAAAAGTGTATCCTTCGCGGCCTGGAGCATCGCCTGATCAACAAACGGATAAGCAACTCCCAGGGCAAGACACAACACCGCAAGAATTATCAGTGGAAGCGTCATCAGCAGCGGTGCTTCCTTTACTTCCCGGAACTTCTCCGGAAGCGTCCCGAAGATGACATCCTTCTGCAGCCTTACAAAGGATATCAGGGTCATGAACGCCACCAGAACGGCGATCGCACCATACAGCGGATACCCTGCCTTCAAAAAGGCGATTATTATGATCAGCTTGCTCCAGAATCCGTTAAACGGCGGCACTCCCGATATCGAGAGGGATGCAATTGAACATGTTGTGCTTGTTATGGGCATGCGGCGTATCAATCCGCCCATCTCGTACTTGTTCCTTGTGTTCGTGCGGTACTCGAACGATCCCGAACAGAGGAAGAGGAGTGATTTGAACGACGCATGGTTCACGAGATGGTAAAGACCGCCGAAAAGCCCCAGAGCGGCAACGGCCGGATCCACATTCGGGTTCAACCCCAGCCCGAGGCCTATCGTTACGTAACCCATCTGGCTTATCGAGTGGTAAGCCAGCATTCTCTTGACATCCGATTGCCCCACCGCCATGAAAACTCCGACTACCATGGACAGCGCCCCCAGAAACATGAGAATGCTCGAGATCATGGGCTCCGGCCCGAATATATGGAACATGATCCTGGCAATCGAATAGACGCCGAGAGCTTTTATCAATACGCCCGACAGCATGGCCGAAATTGGCGCCGGCGCGCTGGGATGAGCATCGGGGAGCCAGGCGTGAAACGGCACTGAAGAAGCCTTGAGTCCGAAGCCCATGATGAACAGCGCGATAACGAAGCCCAGCGCCTTGTTCATTCCCAGGATTTCAATCTGCTGGGCGAGGTCAGGCATGTTGAGCGTCCCTGTCATCGAGTAGAGGAACGCAATCCCGAAGAGAATGGCGGTGCTCGCCACGCCGCCCAGGATCAGATACTTGAACGAGGCCTCGAGCTCTTCCTTCTCGCACCCGAATCCTACCAGCGCGTAGGAGGCGATGGAGGCGATCTCGAGGAAAACATACATGTTGAACATATCGCCCGTGATAACGACGCCGTTCATCCCGGCGATCATGAGCAGGAAAAGAGTGTAATACTTCGGCTTCGCCGTGTAGGTCGTCATGTATTTCGTCGAGAAGATGATCGCGAGGAACCCGATAACGTTGATGACGACCAGGAGAAGCGAGCTCAGCCCGTCGGAGACCAGGAGGATGCCCCACGGCGGGGGCCAACCACCGACCTTGTACACGAACACGGGCTCGAACAGCATCCGGACGGCCATCACGGCCAGAACGCCGGTCGCGATGAAGGCGATGTAGTCGGCCACCTTCTTGCTGATCTTGGCCATGAGCAGATTGATGAAGGCCATCCCTAGCGGAATCGCCGTGAATAATGGGTAAAATCCCTGCATGTGAACTCCCGTTATCTCCTATCTATCCGCGGAGTCTGTTGATCTCCGACATGTCGAAGGTCTTGTACTTCTCGTAAAGCCTGAGACACATCGCCACCATGAGCGCCAACACGCCGAGCCCGATCACGATCGAGGTGAGCACGAGCGCCTGCGGCAGCGGGTCGACCCCTTTCGCCGCGACCTCCCCCGGATCCATGCCCCTGAGCGTGATCGGCGCAATGCCGCCCCTGCGGTACCCGATCAGGATGAGGAACAGGTTGATGGAATATTCCGTGATCGTGACCCCGATGATCTTCTTGATGATATTCTTCTTTGCAACGAGGCAGTACAACCCCATCACGAAAAGCACCAGCGCAAGAAAATAACAGATCATCGTCGCAACTCCCTTATCTACTCATCTTCATCCACAAGGGAAGAGATGAACCTTCCGAAAATCGACAGGGCGAGGAAAATCGCGAACAGCGAAGCGGTTACCTTTAATCCGATAGCTATGTTGCACAGGGGAATCGTGCCCGCGCTGACCAGGTCGAACATCTTCCCGCGACCGAGGAAATTGAGAAAGAAATATCCACCGGTGTACCCGAGGAGCCCGATCGCGAGGAATGCAAGCACTCCCGATGTGTCGAGTATCGACGCAGCTTTATTGTTCATCTTCCTCAGCGCGATCTGCCGCCCGAAAGCGAGCGTCAGAACGATATATCCGCATGCGAGGATAACGCCGCCGGCAAAGCCGCCTCCCGGCGTCAGATGGCCGTAGAGCACGATGTACGCGCCGAAGATCACGATGATTCCCAACGCGAACCTGACGACCGTCTTCACGATAGAGGTCATGCCTTTCGAGGTATCCCTGATTTCTTCATCGATATCCGGCACCGTTCACCCCCTAGAAGCCCTCGAAATCCTTCTTGATATCCTCATCCTCGAGTATACCGACCTTCTCGGCGTCTTCCTCCGTCTTTTTCTTGCGGCCCCTGCGCCTGAGAATCCCGAACGCACCGACGATCGCGGTGAAGAGCACCGTCGCCTCGCCGACCGTATCGTACCCGCGGAAGTCGAGGAGGATCCCGGTCACAACGTTCGTCGCACCGGTTTCCTCGGCGCTCGTCCTGAGATATCTCTCCGAGACCCGCATGAGCGGCTCGCCGAATTTCGGGATCTCCTGCACCGCGAAGAAAGAAAAGACGAGGAACAGGCCGAAAAAGACCAGGCTGACGACGAACGGGAATGTTCCACCGCCACCCTCTATCGCCGTATTATCCATCGTGATCGTGGCCCTGATCAGGATCACGAGTATAAGGACCTCGACCACAACCTGCGTGATCGCGATATCCGGCGCCCCCAGCATCAGGAAAGCGATACTGAGGCTGAAACCCACAACGCCGACAGAGATCACCGATGAGAGAAGGCTCTTCGCCTCGATAGCGATTATCGAACCGATGATCATGAAGATCAGAAGTATCAGGAGGTAAATCTCCATTCGTCAGCCTTTCCCTTAACCGCAACGCTAACGGAACATCAGGATAAACGCCAGAATTCCCAGGCCGATCACCGCCCACGAGAGATAAGTCGATAGAATCCCGTTATGAAGAACCCTTAGCACGTGCACGAACGCGCCCCCGAATTGTCCCCAGAAGTTGTAAACGTCCATTGCGCCCTTCTCGCCGTCCCTGAAGGCGGCCCGCGCCATCGGGTTCAGATCGTCGGTCACGGTTTTGTAAAAATGTGTGCCGGGAATCCGCATCTCCTCGTTATCCATAATATTTCCGCCGACCCAGACATTCTCGTCGACACGCACCCTTCTCATGCGGCTGAAAGCATATATAATCAGCCCGGCCGCGATGCCTATAATGATAAGCACCGTCGCCGCCGCAGGGCTCCAGAATCCTTCGGGCGTTATGATATCACCCGCAACTATATTCATGCCGATATTTTCGACCGCCGGGATCACCGCCGGAAGGATGAACCGCTCGAGCGGGTACCGGGCGAATACTCCAAACAGAACACAGAGAATGGCGAGGAAGATCATCGGAAGCTGCATCGTGAAACCGACTTCCTTCACGCCCTCGAGCCTTGCCGGCCTGCGGCCTAGGAAAACCGAGTGCAGCACCTTGATGAACGATGCGAGCGTCAGCGCGCTTCCGAATATCGCAATCACCAGGAAGATCACCTGGTTCCCCTTGAGCATCCCCTGGTACACGAGCCACTTCGAGACGAACCCGTTGAAAGGCGGGACGCCGGAAATCGAGAACGCGGCGATCGCCATCGTGACGAATGTTACCGGCATCAGCCTGGCAAGCCCGCCGAGGTCCTCGAGGTTTGTCGTTCCGGCCCGCTTCTCGACCGCCCCTGCACAGAGGAACAGTCCGCTTTTATAAATAGCGTTGTTCAGCATGTGGAACAGGCCTCCGACGATCGCGACCGGGATCCCGCTTCCCACACCCAGAACCATATATCCTACCTGGCTGATAGCATGGAACGAAAGCAGTTTTTTAAGGTTATGCTGGACCAGCGCCATGAGAACAGCGAGTATGATTGTCGCGGCGCCAACTATCATCATCATGATCGAGAGCCAGGAACCCGGTGCGATTTTAAAGATATCGAATGAAATCCTGGCGAGAAGGTAGATTCCGAGAAGCTTGTCGAGCGAGGCGGGGAGGAACGCTATCACGGAAGAGAGTGTCGGTTCGGCCAACTCCGGGATCCACGAGTGAAGCGGCATGGCCCCCGCCTTCGCGATGGCCGCCATGAACATCAACACGAATGCAATCGCACCGACGGCCGTGCCGGTCGAGATGGACAGCGCGGATATCGTGATCGTTCCAAACTCCACCCAGATCATGGCTACCGCCAGCAGCATTGCGGCATCGGTAAATCCTAGAATTATAAAAGATTTGGCAGCCGCCCTTTCGTGGCCCTTATCCCCCATGTTGACGAGGAAGAAGAGGAAGGCCGTGAGGATCTCCCAGAAGATGAGAAGCATCAGGAGATTGTCGGACAGAACGACTCCCGACGCAGCGGCCAGCGTCCATAAAATGAATGAATAATAAGCGCTCGACGTATCCCGCCCCCTCAGGTACCCGAGGGAATACAGAATGATGAGAACACCGAACAGCGCGATGAACAGCAGGATAAACGCACTGAAGTGATACAGCCGCAGCGTAAAATCGACGGGGAACGACCCGCCGAGTTTGAAGAATCTCAAGTTGTACGAGAGCTCCCCCATACCGAAAAGCCGGAGAGCCTTCAGGAGGATCCAGACCGCCGCGGCGAGGCTGATAACCCCGGCGACGATCTTGCCCTTCCTCGGAATGAACAAGGGAATCACGCCCGCGATCGCCGGGACCAATATGGGGAAAAGAAGATCGTTCATACTGTATTCTCCGGAATCGGCAGTCTACCCGTTACGTCGATTCCCCTGCAATTCCTTTCTGATCTTTTCCGTCCGCTCCTGCGACATCCTTATGAGATCGCCCTCCGACGCAACCCACCTGCCGCCGTCGCCTCTGTCAACGATGCCGACACGCTCCGTACAGGAATAGCATGGATCAACGGCCGCGGTGATGAGCCCCGCATCGGCGACCGTCTCGCCGACGACGCTTACCTCGTTGGTCAATATGTTGTTGAAGCTGGGCGCTCGGATCTTGTGCCGGAGCGGCATGTTGCCTCCGTCCGAGCGGATATAATGGAGCACCTCGCCTCGCGGCGCCTCGTAAATACCCAGGCCTTCTCCGGGCGGTATCTCGTGCACCTCCGTGGCTATCTCTCCCGGTTCCATCTGTTTCAGGCACTGCCGGATGATCTTTATCGCCTCGAAGTTCTCGAGCTGCCTGACAACGGCCTTGTCGAAGACATCGCCGTTCTCGCAGAGGATCACATCAAAGTCGACCTTGTCGTACGCGTCGATCGGATGGTCGCGCCTGGCGTCCACGTCATAGCCCCCGGCGCGCGCCGTGGGACCCAGCGCACCGTAGAGCCGGCACATCTTCCTGTCGAAGACGCCTACGCCCTTTGTCCTTGCGTGTATCACGGGATCATCAACGATCGCCTTGGTCAGCAGTTCGTTATTCTTTTCGAGTTCATCGAGGCGCTCGAGGACCATCGGCACTTCACTCTCGGGCAGATCCCGCCGCACGCCGCCGACACGCAACATTGCATAGTGGTTCCTGTTTCCCGTTACCGCCTCGAGGATGTCGAGGACCGGTTCACGGTATTTCCACGCCCACATGAACACCGTGTTGTATCCTATGAAGTGGCCCGCCAGACCCGTCCAGAGCAGGTGGCTGTGCAGCCGTTCGAGCTCGGCCACGATCAACCTGATATACTGGGCTCTCAGAGGCACCTCGATCCCGGCACAGTCCTCGACGGCTTTCACGTAAGCGAACGGATGCGAGCAGGAACAGATACCGCAGACCCGCTCGACGAGGAACGGCACCTGGTCCCACGTCTTGTGCTCGCTGAGGAGCTCGATACCGCGGTGGCTCCAGCCGATCGTTATGTCTATGCCGACGACCCGCTCGCCTTCGACATGAAGCTCGAAGAACTCGGGCTCTTCCAGTACCGGGTGATAGGGACCGATTGGAATTTTCTTGACCATTTTCATTCACCTCTGCAAACGGCGCAGCGCGAAAGCCGTTGTTCCCTTACGGGTTCTCCCCCTTTGGAGGCTTTCCCGCAACCTCGTCCGCACGTTCCCTGCCATCCTCCCGCGAACGGGCGCTCTCCAGCTCGTTCTTGCATTCCCGCTTTCCCGGGTAGAAGTCGGCAGGCCGGGTATCGGCGCGAAGCAGGGGTCTCAGGTCCGGGTGGTTGCGGAAATCGACCTCGTACATCTCAAAAATCTCCCTCTCGATCCACTTCGCCCCGGGGATAACATTCGAGATCGAGTCGAGCGTCGGGTTCGGCTTCTTCGCAAAAGTCTTGATCGTCACATAGTAATGCTCCCTGTCGAACGGCATGAAGAACATCACCTCGACGCCGTCCCTGTCGTCAACCGACGCTCCCGTGTCGAAACGGGCGTCGAGCTCGTTGAACAGGTAAGAAGCCAGGTCCACCCATATGTCATTCTCGGCATAGACGTAAACCCTTGCAGGAGACTTTTCGGCTATCCGGATCTTGTCCCCGAACCTTTCGGTCAGTCTCTTTTTTACCTCTTCGCGCTCCATATTACATTCTTTCCTTGTACCGGTCCCTGTACATCGCCTACAGGGTGCCGAGGAGTTTCACGACTCCCATGATGATCGCTTCGGGCTTCGGCGGGCACCCCGGAATGTAGGCATCCACCGGTATGTGCTTGTCCAGCGGGCCGATGATGTTGTACCCGTCCTTGAAGATCCCGCACCTGCAGCCGCACGCGCCCAACGCGACGACCTTGATCGGTTTCGGAGCCTGCTCATAGAGTCTCTTGATCCTCGGCAGGCAATTTCTCGTTACGGGACCGGTGACAAGAAGCACGTCCGCATGCCTTATGCTGCCGACCAGCAGGATGCCGAACCGTTCCAGGTCGAACCGCGGGGTGAGGCAGTCGAGTATCTCGATGTCACAGTTGTTGCATGCGCCGGTATTCACGTGGAACACCCAGGGCGACTTCTTCAATGCTTTCATTGCCAGTGACATGGTACGCCTCCGCTGCCTAGTGCCCCAGAACGGCCAGGATCATCGCTGCTATCGAGAGAATGAACATCGGACCCCAGAAGAACCGGACCGCCTGGTCGATCCGCACCCTGGGATTTGTATTCTTCACGAGAACAAATATAACGACTATCGCAACGTATTTCAGTATCGAAGTCAGGATCCGCCATCCGGAAAACGAGATCCCGCCCCAGAACAGCGTGATGATGAATATGGGCATCACGAAGAACATGATCGCCTTCGTGAGCTTGACGACGGCGAGAGCGCCGCCCGAGTACTCGATATGCGTCCCTCCGGCCAGCTCCGTCTCGGCCTCGGGAATATCGAACGGGACAAACGTGAGCTTCGCCTGGGCGCACATCAGCATTACTATGAAGGAAATAACGCCCGAGAAGCTTCCCAGCATGATCCCCTCCTGGGCCTGGTGCGCCAGGATGCTCTGCAGGGAAAAGCTGCCCGCCTTGTATACGCTCGTCATCACCGCTATCACTAGCGGAAGCTCGTAGGCGAACAGGAGTTTCATCTCCCGGCTCGCCCCGAGGATGCCCAGCGGATTGGAAGATGCGCTGCCGCCGATGATCATCGCGATTGCCGGAATCGTCATTATATAAAGAAGCACGATCGTATCACCGACGAACGAGGTGCCGGGATGGAGGTTCACCAGCCAGAGGATCGTCGACGCCAGCGTGGCGGCGGACAGCCCCACGATCGGCATGAGGAAGAATCCGGTCCGTCTCGCCCCTGCCGGAATGATGATCTCCTTGCCGAGCAGCTTGGCAACGTCGGCGAATGGCTGGTACCACGGAGGTCCGACCCGCCACTGTATCCGGGCTGTCACCTTGCGATCGACCCAGGTCGTCAGAAGCCCGACCACCGCGGTAAATACGAACCCCGGGAAGACAAGGTAGTTGAATATATATTTGGCTGTGTGCATCGTTCCTCTCAGCTAACGTGTCAGCATGAACCGCGTGAAGTAACGCCCGCCTTCAACGGCTCTCTTGTGTTTCTTTTCGAGCTCGCCGAGCTCCTCGAACACGAGGGCTCCCGACGTGCACGTGGCGACGCACCGCGGTTCCTTTCCCTCCTCGAGGCGGTCGTGACACAGGTCGCACTTGGGAGATATATGCCACGTCGAATAGACGAACATGACCCCGAAGGGGCAGGCCATGATGCAGGACTTGCAGCCGATGCACAGATGGCTCATCCTGACGATGGTGCCGTCATCTTCCTTTTTAATCGCATCCTGCGGACAGACCTCGAGGCACAGGGGCGTATCGCAGTGCCTGCAATGCATCGGCATCAGCGCCGTCTCCTGAACGGAACCGTGCTTGAGCAATCCCTGCTCGTGATGCCCCTGCTCGCACGCGGCAGCGCAGGCACGGCACCCGGTGCAGAGGTTCATATTTATATAGACTCTCTTCTCCATCGTCATCTCTTCTTACCCTGCCGGCCTATATGCACCGGGATCGGTGCGACCGAAATCTCCCCGTGCCGCTTGTCGAGCTTCCACGGGAACAGTTTCCGGACCGACGGGAAATGGATCGTCGCGCCGACAACGTTCCCTTTCAGCTTTCTCGTCAGCTTGACAGCGAGGGCTGCCTCTCCGCCATCTGACTTTACTGTCGCTATATCCCCTTCCCCGAGTTTCACCTCCACGGCGAATTCCGGGGACACCATCAGCTCCGGTCGGGAGCAGTTCATATCGGACCATTTGAAGTTCCTGCTGATGGATCCGTCGGCCGCATGAACGGGCTCGCTCCAGGGTATAAGAACGGCCTCGGCCGAATCGAGCTCTCTCATCGCCCCGGTATATCCGGACCAGTCCGCGCCGAGCCATCCGCACGAGCCGCTTCTCTTTGTCTTCCGCTCGACAGGAACGTCGCCGGGCAGCTCGCTGCCCATCTCTCCTGCCAGCCGCACGATAAATTCCCCGTCGCTCAACGTTCCGCCAAGAGGCTCCGGCACATTGGCACGCACCAGGTCCTCGCCAAATTCCGGTGATACAGTTCCTTTCTTCTCGATAAGGCTCGCGGCCGGTATCACCACGTTCGCCCGCGCGGCTGTCTGGCTCCAGAAGAGCTGCGTTGCAACGGTGAACTTGTACTCGCGCAGCGCTTTCTCGACGGGCGCGGCCGGGCAGACCGAGAAGAGATCGAGGCCGAGCAGCACGAGGGCCTTGAGCTCGGAGCCGCCAAGTTTCTCCAGCACCGATCCGCCGCCCAGCACCGAGTATATGCCCCACGTGTTCTGCTGGACGAACTGCGGATGAAACCGCGCATCACCCGGGCAGATCCTCGTCAGCGCCTCGGCGAAGAGGCTCGCCAGCGCAGGCGCTCCCATGCGCCCGAATATGTTCGATATGTATGTACGCACCTTGCCGGCTCCCAGCAGCGATGCGGCGGCGTCATCGATGTCATCCTTGCCTGCACCGCCGATTCGCTCGATCTCGTTCCATTCTATTCCATCGATCAGTTTTTTCAGATCCGCCGTGAGCGGCGCCGCCGTCCTGGCCGCCGCGGCCTTTAGCAGCCCGGCCGCCACCGCCGCCTCTCCTCCGGGTCTGCACCGCAACAACCTGTTCGAGAACCACGCGGTGTGGCTGAGGTCGGGCGCAACCGCGATAATCTCGCTGCCCCGGGCTCCGTACCGCCCGGGAAGCACCACCTTGGCGGTGCACGGGTGATCGGTGAAGGAATCGCCGAGAACCAGCGTGACTTCCACTTCGTTGGCCGGGGCCGGTTTCTCTCCGGATGCCCTCAGCCCCGAAAGGTCACAGCCGAGCCAGGCCCTGAAAAGGGGAATATCATCCGGAGCAAAGAGAGCGATATTGGGGGTCCCAAGCACGTCGCGGGCGAATCGCAAGGCAAGGGCGGCCTCCTCGTTGGTAAGGCCGTCCCCGACGAGAACGCCGATGCTTTCGCCGCCCGACTCCTCCTTGACGGCCTGAAGATTCTTTGCCGTCTCACTGATCGCCGCCTCGAGGCTCGTCCGCTCCCCCAGCACGAAGGAGCAATTCAACCTCTTCTCGTGGGTCAGGAGCTCGGCAATGGAAACTCCCCTTGCACAGAGGCTTCCCCCGAACTTGGACCCTTCGCACTTATCCCATTCCACGGTGAGAAAGGAATCGTCCCCGAAGAGGGGTCCCCGCTCCCCGCCCTTGATAACGAGGGGGCATGCAAGCGAACAAAGCGGGCAGTTACCTGGCAGTTCTCTCATGCTCGGTTTTTCCGTTTCGACGCCCCGCAGCGGGCATCCTGCTCACAATTCCCTTATCCGAAAACGTTTGGAACGTGCTTTATCTTGTCGTAGTTCATGTCCGGTCCGTCAATGCAAAGGTAGTAGTGGCCCACGTTGCACTTCCCGCACTTCCCCATCCCGCAGGACATCTTCCTGTTCATGGACAGGTAAATCTGGACCGGCTTGTACCCAACCTCGAGAAGCTTCAACGTGACGAACTTGAGCATGATCT
>DAOVFR010000291.1 GCA_030672805.1 Candidatus Krumholzibacteriota bacterium | reverse complement strand
CGCAACTCGTACAGATACTGTCTGCAGGCCTCCTCTGTCGAAAATCGCCGTTCCAGATCCGAAAGGTTCTTGGGGTAATCCTCCATGCTCCGAGAGACTACATATTGTGGCTACACCAGTCAAGGGGATACCCCTATAATTTTTTATGATTCAGACAGTAGGGGCCGGCTTTCTTCAGCCGAAGCGCACACGGCGAGCGGCCGGGCCGCACGGCCGTCTATACATGCACACGGACAAGCTCCATCTGCTCCTCCCCATGGACGACGACCTCGCCCTGCAGCGTGATGAAACAGTCTATCTCGCTCCGGGCCGCCATCTCGCCGTCGAGGTAGATGCCGGGCTCGATCGAGAAGCAGATACCCGGCACGAGCAGCCGCTCGTCCTTCGTTTCCAGGTTGTCTATGTTGACTCCGTTCCCGTGGACCTCCTCGCCGATCGAGTGGCCCGTGCGGTGTATGAAGTAGTCGCCGTAGCCGGCTTCTTTCACGACGTTACGGCATGCGTCGTCGACCTCCCACCCGTGGCACTGCTCGCCGTCGGCGAATTTCTTCCTGACAAAGTTGACGGCGGCGATCCGGGCGTCGCGCACAACGTGAAAGATCTCCCGGTACTTCTCCGGCGGATCGTCTCCGACGAAACCGCACCAGGTGATATCGTAGTAGATCGACCCGGGCTTCTTGATCTTGCCCCACAGGTCGATCAACACCATGTCGCCTTTCTTGAACTCGTAAGAGCCCTCCTGATTCGGCTCGAAGTGCGGGTCTGCCGGATGGCCGTTGATGCCGACGATCGGCACGTCGTCGCCGGACTCGATCCCCTTCTCGTCGAAGCGTTCGAGGATCCACTTCATCAGGTCATACTCGGTGAGTGTACGGCCCTCGCCGAGTGCCCTGCCGATCTCGGCGAAGGCCTCGTTCTTGATATGCTGGATGATATCGCCCGCCTCGAGGTGGCTCCGGTAGCCCTGCTCGTCTATGACCGCCTCGAACTGCTGGACGAGGTCCGCGGACGGGACGACCTCGTGCCCGAAGCTCCGGATCAGCTCCAGCGTTCCGCCGTCGACGATCGACGTGTACGGGATGTTGTTGAGCGGCGAGTACTGCATCGCGATCGCCTTCGGCTCACCGAGGATCTCCCTGAGCCGCTTGTGCAGCTCCTTCCACGGGTGGTACATCACCTTCTTGCCGGGCAGGTCGTCGAGTTTGGTGCGTTCGACGCGGTGGACGAGCCGGACCGGCTCGCCGGCGGCCGGAATGAAGTAGAACCATCGACGCGACGTCATCTTGTTAAAATCGAGACCCAGCACGCGGTACGAGAGGTGGTCCCTGTTTTGGAAATCACAGAGGAGCCAGCCGTCGATGCCTTTTTCCTTCAGTGCCGCTTGAATCGCTTTCAGATCCATCACTTTCGCCTCCGGTATTGAACGCCAGCATATCTCCAAAACATGTAATCCCTTTGAGAACCAAACGCTATCACGCGTGCCCGGCACGTGTCAAGGAATCGGAGAACGCAGCCTGCGCCCTATTCAGGCTGCCCGGGCGGCATCGATCGCCATAGATCCCAGACCTTTTCCAGTACGCGCTTCTTTGCGCGGAGCATCTCGTCCTTCGAATCGCAGCGAATCGTACCGGCGGCGGCCCCGGCATGGCCGTCCCCGATGTTGAGCAAGCGCATGATCTCGCCAATGTCCTTCCCGTGATCCCTGCCGGTCATGTTCATCGAGAGCGACATCGAAATGGAAAAACTGTTCGTTTTCCTTCCGCCGCGGAACAGCGGCGTGAGCGTCATCACTCCGAGCGCTTCCGGGTGGACGAGGTAGGCGAGGTTCTTAAGCACGCGCGGGCGCCTGTTGTAATGGGTGAAATCGAGAACGATCAGCTCCCTTTTCCCGTCACAGGGCAGAAACGTGACCGACTTGCCGATGAATTCGATCATGCGCCGCTCTTCCACGCGGCAGCGCTCGAGGTTCGATGCGACCTCCGCGTCCTGCAGCACATCGCCGAGCGCCATATCCCGCACGAGCCCGGTGAGACGGCCGAGGTACTTTGTCTTCTCGCGCGGCGAAGGGAAATAGACCTTGAGACTCATATCGACGAGTTTTCCCGGTGTTTCCCGCCTCCACTCATCGACGGACCGGTAATCGAATGCATCGATCACGTCGGCTTCCTCGACCGTTTTGTTGAAGTAAGGAGGGACCTCCTCCCCCTGTTCACCGAAATAGTCGAGGATGACGCGCGCGCAGGACGGCCGCTCGTCGAAACGCCCGGGGACCGTTCCGGGATCGATCCCCCTCAACCTTACCGCCTCGAGGTTTCCCCGGTGATGGTCGAACCAGAGACCGCACTCGAGGGGGTATGGAAGATCGCAGACGACATCGTTCGTATCGATCGATATCTCCCCGCGCGTGATCGAGTTGGGCCCGGTAAATACGAACCTCCCACATTGGTATATGGACGAGCACAGCGCGGCACAGACCACACCGTCGAAATCACCGTGCGTCACGATCCGCTCGAAGCTCATCTCAGAACCCCGCCGCCATGGCGGCCGCCCCCACGAGCAGGCCGGCAATGAGATTGATGCCCTTGACGATGAAAAAGGTCCGCCGCGAATGTGCGAGCATCGGCAGCATGCCGTGCCCGTCCTGGACGATTGAGCCTGCCACCAGCGTACTCAACGGGATCATCCCCTCGTGGTGAAGCGTTACAAACAACAGATGGGGCCCCGACTCAGGCACCACACCGAGA
>DAOVFR010000179.1 GCA_030672805.1 Candidatus Krumholzibacteriota bacterium | reverse complement strand
TACGATCGTCGTCATGAACCGTCCTCCCACGAACGGATCGTTACCCTCCGGAACCACCTCGTAAAAATCATACCCGCGAAGCGCGTAGCGCCGGTTCCCTCCGAGCCTGAACTTCTCGAAATCGTGAACCTCGTCGGCGTCTCCGAACACGTCGACGACACAGGCATTCATGTCAAAATGGAAAGTGAACTTCCAGAACAGCTTTCTGAACCACGCTACGCTGGAGCGCAGCCGCATGAACTGCACATTCCCGCCTATGGGGCCCCCGGTGAACTCCGCGCTTATGGTGCTGATCGATCCGGTCGTCGGGTGGAAAGGACTGTCCGTGGAATTTCGCGTGAGACTGAACGTTATGCTGCTCTTGTCGAGCGGCCAGTCGATGTTCCACAGTGTCCCGGTCGTGGGGTAGACGCTCGCGAAATTCGAAAGCTTCACCCTCTCGAACCGGTAGCCCAGAAAGATCCTCGTATAGTCCAGCCACGGGAACGGATGTCCCAGTTGTACCGAGAAACCCTGGCGGCGGTCGGTGTAGTACTGCTGCCTGACACGATCCTGTATCCAGTTGAATACCGAGATGGACAAGGCGGTCTCGGTACCGAAGAAGTGCGGTTCGGAATATCGCAAGTTAAGGTTCTTGCGCCACTTGCCGAACTCCCAGTCGAGTGATACGCTTTTGCCCCTTCCGAGGAAATTGTTCTCCGTCACACCGAGGAAGCCGCTCAGGCTGTTGAGCTGGGAGAACCCGGTGCCGAACTTGAAATGGCCCGTCTCCTTTTCCTGGACCTCGACCAGCAGGTTGATATCGCCCTGCTCATTGATCCGCTCGGTATCTATCGCCGGCGGTCCGGTGAAGTAACCGAGCAGGAAGATATCACGGAGGCTTCTTTGCACGTCGCCGAGAATGAAGGTATCACCGGGACAGATCTGGAACTCCCGCCTGATGACGGTCTCGAATGTCTTCGTATTGCCGCTGATCTTGATTTCCCGCACCGAGGCGGGGTTGTTCTCGATGATCCTGTAATTCAGGTCTATACGCTGCCTCTTGATTGTCCGTTCAGAAAGGATACGGTTCCAGATGTATCCCTTTTCCCAGTACAGGCTGTTGATCCCGGCAACCTGTGCGATCTCCACCGTCTCGACCGCATAGGGGTTCCCCTCCTCGATTACGACGAGGCCCTCGATCTCATCGTCCGGGAACACCGTATTCCCCGTCCATGTCACGTCTCCGATGTAGTACCGTCTCCCCTCGTCGATCCGTATATAGAGATCTACATGCTTGCCTCCATCCACCTCAACCTGCCGGTCAATCGCGACATTGGCATCGAGATATCCTTCATTCTCATATAGTTGCTTGATTGTTTTAAGATCTTCCTCGAGGACATTCGGCTTGAGCTCGCCACCCCGCCACCACCGGTCTTCCTTGCTCTCCATGAGCTTGATCAGAAACTTCGATTCGATGGCGCCGTTACCGATAAAGTCGATATGCTTGATCTTGATCTTCTCGCCTTCCACGATCTGGTAGGTGACGACGACCATATGGTCCTTTTCCAGCAACGTTTTCCTTACTTCGATGCTGGCCCTGTTGTAACCCTTCTCACCGTAGAACTCCTTGATCGCCGCAACATCCTTCGTCATCAGCGAGGGCCTGGCGAAGTAGCCCTCTCTCAACATCAGCTTCTCCTCGATCTCTTCCGATTTGGCGTGTTTGTTGCCCCGTATGAAGATATCCTTGACCCGCGGGTATTCCTCGACCTTCAGCAGTATGACGGCCCTATTCCCTTCCAGACGGTACGAGACAACGATGTCCCTGAACGTCTTGGTACGGAAAAGCCGCTTCACACCCTGTGAGACCTTACCGGGCATATATTCATCGCCCGGCTGGAGCCCGAAAATCGACAGTATCTTCTGTACCGATACGCGGAGATTTCCCTCGACCTCTACACGTTCGATCTCGATGGCCCCCACGGAAGAGGTGAGCAGCAGGATCATGCTTATGGAAAGCCAGAAAAGTCTCATCGACGTCCTTTGCTGAAACGACCTCCTTGAAAATCCGGAGAATGCTAGCATAGGGGTCATCCTTTTACAAACGAAAAAAGGCCCATACCGGAGCGCATTCACACCCCGTCAAGACACAGGGCTTCAGCCCGTGCAGGGGAAGCCCTATTGATGTTTCTGATTGATTAAACAACCGCCGGGGCGGGAAGGTTCCCGGTTTTACCGGGGGACCTTTCTCACGCTCTCGAAGCTCAGGATTTCGTCCCCCGGCTCTGCGGTGATCTTCATCTTGTCGGTCTTCGTGATCTCGCCGCTCAGCATCCGCTCGCTCATCGGGTCCTCGAGGAACCGCTGTATCGCCCTCTTCAGCGGCCGGGCGCCGAGCTCGGGCTTGTAACCCTTATCGAGGATGAACTCTTTCGCCTCCCTCGTGATCTCGAACTCGAACCCCTGACCCTCGAGGCGCGCGTAAAGGTCCTCGAGAAGGATGTCGATGATCTGCATCAGGTCGTCCCGGCTAAGCTGCCTGAAGACAACAAGCTCGTCGAGCCTGTTGATAAATTCCGGGTTGAACAGCCTTTTCGTTTCCTCGAGGATCTTCGCCTTCATCGCCCTGTACCCCGAATCGGAATCGTCCTCGGCTGTAAAGCCAAGTCCCTTCTTGCCCCTGATTTCTTTCGCACCGATGTTCGATGTCATGATCAGCACGGTGTTCTTGAAATCAACCTTTCTTCCGAACGAATCTGTCAGGCTCCCCTCCTCGAGTATCTGCAGCAGCAGGTTGAAAACATCCGGATGGGCCTTCTCTATCTCGTCGAGGAGCACGACGGAATACGGCTTCCTGCGCACTTTCTCGGTGAGCTGCCCGCCCTCCTCGTAGCCAACGTAGCCGGGAGGCGCGCCGACGAGGCGGGAGATGGCGAATTTCTCCATGTACTCCGACATGTCGATCTGTATCAGTGCGTCCTCGCTCTCGAACAGCGTCGCCGACAGGGCCCGCGCCAGTTCCGTCTTGCCCACACCCGTCGGCCCGAGAAATATGAACGAACCGATCGGCCTCTTCGGGTCGCGAAGGCCGGCCCTGTTTCTCCGCACCGAGGTTGCGATCGCCTTGAGCGCCTCCTCCTGGCCGATGACCCGTTTTCGCAGCTCCGCTTCGAGATTGAGAAGCTTCACCGTCTCCTCCTCCTCGACGTCGGATACAGGGACCCCCGTCATGTCGGATATGACCTTCGCGATATCCTGCTCGGTTACAACCGATTCCCGTTCCTGCCTCGATTCGGACCATTCATGATGACTCTTCACGATCTCGGACCGCATTTCCTTCTCCTGGTCCCTGAACGAGGCGGCCTTCTCGAACTCCTGCGCCTGGATCGCCGATTCCTTCTCCTTGGTGATCTCCTCGACCTTCTTCTCGAGTTCACGGATCTCGTCGGGCACGGTCGTGACGGAGAGCCGCGCCCTCGCACCAGCCTCATCGATTATATCGATTGCCTTGTCCGGCTGAAAACGCCCCTGGACATACCGCTGCGAGAGATGAACGGCCTGCAGGATCGCCTCGTCGGTGAACTTGGTCCTGTGGTGCGCCTCGTACTTGTCCCTGAGGCCCATGATGATGCTGACCGTCTCTTCCTCGGTGGGCGGGTTTATCAGGATCGGCTGGAACCGCCGCTCGAGCGCCCCGTCCTTCTCTATGTGCTTGCGGTACTCGTCGAGCGTAGTTGCACCGATACACTGTATCTCGCCCCGGGCAAGGGCCGGTTTGAGCATGTTGGATGCATCGATAGCGCCCTCGGCGCCGCCGGCGCCCACGATCGTATGGATCTCATCGATAAAAATGATGACCTGCTCGTTGTCACGGATCTCGTTGATGATCGTCTTAAGACGCTCCTCGAACTGCCCCCTGTATTTTGTTCCAGCTACAATAGATGCAATGTCGAGTGTTGTTATCCTCTTGTTCCTGAGAAGATCGGGCGCCTTGTTCTCGACGATCCTCTGTGCGAGCCCTTCGACTATCGCCGTCTTCCCGACACCCGGCTCACCTATCAACACGGGGTTGTTCTTCTTCCGCCTGCAGAGTATCTGAATGACCCTGCCGATCTCGCTGTCCCTGCCGATGATCGGATCGAGCTTGTTATCCCGGGCGTACTGCGTGAGATCCCTTCCGAACTGGTCGAGGGTTGGTGTTTCGCTCTTTTCCCTCCGGCCTTTCTTCAATCCCAAACCGCCTACGCCCTGCTGGAGGATCTTCATGATCTCCTCGCGCACGCGCTTGCGGTCGACGCCGAGCTCGAGCAGCACTCGCGCGGCGACACCCTCTCCCTCCCGGATCAGCCCGAGGAGCAGGTGTTCCGTGCCGACGTAATTATGCCCGAGGAGCCTCGCTTCCTCGACTGACAGTTCGAGTACGCGTTTTGCCCGTGGTGTAAGGGGTATCTCGCCCAGTATCAACGTGCCTCCCGTGGGCTTGACCATGTTCTCGACGGCTTGCTGGATCTGTTCGAGATCGAGGTCCATCTTTTTGAGAACTCGCGCGGCGATTCCATCACCCTCTCTCACGATCCCGAGCAGAAGATGCTCGGTGCCGATGTAGTCGTGCTGCAACCTGCTGGCCTCGTCACGTGCGAGATAAATCACCTTCCTGACACGCTCTGTGAACTTGTCATTCATGCGTCGTTCATCATCCTTTCCCGCGTATGTTCCGGTTCATGATCAGCTCGATCCCAGCTTCTCCCTGATGTAGTCCGCTCTCATCCCGTCCCGTTCCTCCGGACCCATTGAACGGGCGCAGAGTCTTTGTATGTGCATCGGTTGAACCATGATCATAAGTTCGTTGATATTTGCAATCGACACGTCAGTTATGATTGCAAGCCCGACCCCCATCCTGACGGCGGATATCAAACCCATTGCCTCTTTTGTAGTTACAAGTCTGGCCGACTTCAGGATACCGTATGCCCGCCAAATCTTGTCTTCCAGCAAACTCCGTGCCTTCCGAAGCAGAACCTCCCTCGCTTTCTTCTCGAATTCCAACACCTTGCGTATATGCGTCTCGAGATCCGTGACCGTGTCGGTTTCCGACTTTCCGAGTGTGATGCTGTTCGATATCTGGAACAGATTTCCCATGACCTCGGTACCCTCGCCGTACATCCCCCGGACGGTCAACCGGACATTTCTCAGTCCTTCGAGGACCTGGCCGATATCCCTGTTGTGGACGAGCCCCGGAAGGTGGACCATCGCCGAGATGCGCAGTCCGGTACCCACGTTCGTCGGGCATGCCGTCAGGTACCCGAGGTTATCCGAGAAGGCGAACGAGAGCCGTCCGTCGAGCTCGCTGTCGAGCCGGTCGAGCTCCTCGAAGGCCTTCTTCAACGACAGGCCCGACTCGATCGACTGGAGGCGGAGATGATCCTCCTCGTTTACCATTACGCTGAGCTTCTCGCCGCGCTGTGCCACCAGGCGGCGGTGTTCGTGGTTCTTGACCATCTCGAACGTTATGAGATGCCGTTCGGCGAGGATCATCCGTTCGGGTTCCGATATTTCGTCCATCCCGATGGTGAGCGCATTCTTCATCG
>DAOVFR010000296.1 GCA_030672805.1 Candidatus Krumholzibacteriota bacterium | reverse complement strand
TTCTTCCATCGCTTATTCCTCCATCTGCTCGAGCCGTTCACGTGCCTGGACCGCGTACGTACTCGCGGTGTCGATCTCGATCGTTCTCAGGTACTGCTTGCGAGCCGCCGCGGCCTTGCCTCGCTTCTCCAGTGAGAGCCCATGGTGCAGGTGAAAGGGCAGCCCGACTCTCTCCGTTGCCGTGAAGACACACTTCGCTGAGAGTGCCTCGATGTGCGCGAAATCCTCGAGCGCAAGCGCAAGCCGGTGAAATCGCCCGGGCACGCGAGTGCTGTTTATTCCCCTGATGAGCCGGATCTCGTGGCTGTCCGGCTCACGGTGGACCGCCTTGTCCATACGCGCGAATCCGATGTTCATGAACCGCATCTTCGACCAGGGGAAGGTAGCATGCCTGGCTTTCATTGTGAGAACGGACCCATAATAGACCATTGCGACGTTGTTCCCGGGCTCGAGCTCGAGGAGCGCCGCGAGGTGCCGCTCGGCGCGTTTCACGTCTTCTTTCCGCCCGCTCGAGCCGCCCAAGTCGTGGTAGTGCTTGCCGAGTGTGAGCAGGATCGCAGTATTTTCCGGTTCCTTCTCGAGTCTTGCTTCGAGTTCGCCGATCGGGTTTGATTGCCCGAAACAGAACCCTGTCGAGGCAGCCAGCAGGGCGCTCACGATAAATACGAATTGAGCTTTCATAGCCGATCTCCTCACGCGGAGTTCCGATTCTAATGTTCATTGAGAAGGATAACCGTAAGGGTCCGGAGCCGATCGGGAAAAGCGACGAAACAGCAGATTCACGGGATGAAACGAACGTGTAAACGACGAACTGTGTTTTCCCGGCAGCAATTTTGCTACCTTGAAATTTCGGTTGACAGCACTGAAATTTCAAGGTAGCTCCATGAAAGATGATGGTCCTTCGTGATCTCGAAGGTCTCATCATAATCGATGAGGTTCAACGATCTCCCGGACTGTTCGAGGTTCTCAGGGTTCTCGTGGATCGTACCGGATCACCTTCACGATTTCTCATTCTTGGGAGCGTTTCTCCTGAATTGCTGCGACAGAGCTCCGAAACACTTGCCGGCAGGATCGCCTACGTCTCGACTCTTATCGTCAAGCAACTATTGCCCTGGCATGAGAATATTTCTAAACGACAGGTCAAGGCTCCCAAGGTGTACGTGAAGGACAGTGGTCTTCTCCATGCCCTGCTCAATCTTCCGACGATGCATGATCTCGAGGGGCATCCCAAGGTCGGCGCATCATGGGAGGGATTCGTTCTTGCGGAACTGATCCTGAGACTGGGGGCCCACACGCACGAGTGCTTTTTCTGGGCGACGCACGGCGGAGCAGAGCTCGACCTGTTAGTGGTGCGCGGATTGAAACGCTATGGATTCGAGATCAAACGAACACGGGCGCCTCAGGTGACGCCATCAATGCGTCAAGCACTGGCTGATCTGAAGCTTAAACGACTCGATGTTATTCACGCCGGTGACGATACGTTTCCCATGTCGAAGAAGATAAGGGCCGTGGCCTTTTCCCGCATACTCGAGGATATCAGGCCGCTGTAATGTTCCATTACGCCGTTATCCCGATAGATGAGAAACGGACACATAATTTCCCGGCATGTCGCCCCCGATACTCTGGAGGAGCCCCGGGCGGATTTAGTAGACGCACCCGTTACCGGTATGTGCCCGGCCCCTCGCTACGGGGCTGACAGGTATTTACCCCGGTAGGCACCTTGCAGCCGACTGGATATAACGTACCTTCGTTGGGCACTTACCGAAGCAGGACCATCTTTCGCGATACCGTCCTGTTGCCTGATGTAAGCCTGCAGAAATAGACGCCGGAAGCCACGGAGTTACCCCGTTGTTCATAACCCGCCCATTCCGCTGAATTGAATCCCCTCTCCCGCTCCTCGTCCACCACTCGGGCGATCCTTCTCCCGGAGACATCGAATATTTCAAGAGTTACTCTGCCGGTTTCAGGCAGGTAGTATCTGATAACCGTGAAAGGATTGAACGGGTTGGGGAAGTTCTGGTAAATGGTGAGGGGCATTTCCGGTGTAGTGATGGGAGGTGTCTGAAAGAGAACCCTTCTTCCTTCTTCATCCAGGATCTCTACCTTGTACGTGTATCTTGTTCCCGGTTTGCAGTCTCTGTCTCTGAAGGTGAAGGCGAGGTCTTCCGCTGTAATATCCGGATCGGGAAGCTCTTCGAATTTCCGGCTGTACGTTTCGGACCGAAAGACGAAATATCGCATATCGTCTCCGGCCCTGGAGAGGGTCCACTCGATCACAACAATGTCATAGCCGGCTTCATGAGCGGAGTGGCTCTGCAGCTTCGTGATCGGCGGGGGGTTCCCGTCAGAGTCGACCCTCAGTGCATAGAGATCGGAATCGTATCCGTTGCGACCATCCGCCCAGGCGATGATCGCCCCTCCGGCGCCGTCCGTAGCAAGCGCGGGAGATACCTGGTCGCTAGGAGCAGAAGTCACACTGAGCCCTGTAATCGTCCATTGAAAATCGCCGTTTCGATTGATTTTCTGGGCGATGATATCTTTATGTCTTGGATTCCGCTCCTCGCTCCATACCGAGATCGCCCCGCCGTCGCCATCCGGTATGATACGTAAGCCCCATTGCAAACTCGCCGTGTAGCATGCCTCCACGCCGTTCTCCTGCCAGATGATTACACCGCTGCTGTCGATCCTCTGAGCATACTGCCAGTGGATACTGCCAC
>DAOVFR010000239.1 GCA_030672805.1 Candidatus Krumholzibacteriota bacterium | reverse complement strand
CAGAAGAAGCTGCTGAAGATCCTTGCCGGGATACGCGGAATGAACAAGCTCCCCTCATGTCTTATTGTCATGGACACTAAGAAGGACGCGATCGCCGTGAAGGAAGCGCGAAAACTTGGTATCAAGTTGATAGGGCTCGCCGATACGAACAGCGATCCGGACGATGTCGATTATCCGATTCCCGCAAACGATGATGCCATCCGGTCCATAAAGCTGTTTACCAGGCTGTTCTCGGATGCGGTCATCGAGGGGAGAGCCAGGTATATGAAGAACAAGGACTTTCTCGAGAAACAGGGAAGCAGGAATGCAGCCGGCGTCAAGAGGGCCGCTCGGAATGGCAAGGCGCCGGACTCTAGAGATACAGGAACCGAATCCGTGAAAAATACCGGCAACGGTAAAAAGAAATGACCGATCTGGAGGATTGTCAATGGGTATTTCACCTAAACTTGTCAAGGAACTTCGTGAAAGAACCGGAACAGGAATGATGGACTGCAAGAAAGCGTTGCAGGAGTCCGGGGGAGACATCGACAGGGCCATCCAGCATCTAAGGGAGAAAGGATTGTCGAAAGCCGCGAAGCGCGCGGGGCGAGAAGCGAAAGAAGGGTGCGTTTTCACGTATGTTCACCCTGGATCCAGACTCGGCGTCATTCTCGAACTGAACTGCGAAACGGATTTCGTCGCCAGGACGGACGATTTCGATAAACTCGGAAAGGACCTTGCGATGCAGGTCGCCGCCGCCACACCGCTTGTGGTGAGACGCGATGAGCTGTCAGATGACATTGTCGACGAAGAAAAAGATATATACAAGAAACAGGCGATCGAATCCGGAAAGCCGGAAAAAATACTCGATAAAATCGTTGAAGGCAAATTGCAGAAGTTCTATAGTGAAGTTTGTCTCCTGGAGCAGCCTTTTATTAAAAACGACAAGGAAACAGTGGAGTATCTTGTCAAATCAACCATAGCCAAGCTCGGGGAGAATATCGTTGTCCGGCGCTTCGCCAGATTCGAATTGGGAGAGGAGCCATCCTGAGCGCTGCGGTATGTGAAAAGGGCTGCTGTGGATGAGCAGGTGAGGGCGTAGAAGGTATTATCTTCTACGCTTTTGTTGTGAAAGGAGAGCTGAATGAAAAAGCATCCGGCGATAAAGCGATTGCTTTTGAAAATCAGCGGCGAGGTATTGGGGGGTGAAAAGTGCAGCATAGATCTGGATCGGGTCGGTGGTTTCGCGGCGGAGCTGCAAATTGCGATGGAGCTCGGCACCGAGATCGCGGTTGTGGTCGGGGGCGGAAACATTCTCCGCGGCGGTAATTTCAGCGCAAAGGGTATCGAGCGTGTTTCGGCCGATTACATGGGAATGCTTGGTACGATCATTAATGCGCTTGCACTAAAGGGAGCGCTGGAACTCAAAGGCGTAGAGACGATTGTAATGACGTCGATCTCGATGGAACAGGTTGCCGAGCCCTATATCAGGGACAAGGCAATCGCCCACCTCGATAAGGGAAAGTTGCTTATCCTGGCCGGTGGTACCGGCAATCCATACTTTACCACTGATACGGCCGCTGCACTCCGGGCGGCGGAAATCAAGGCTGATGTTCTTGTCAAAGGCACCAAGGTCGACGGGGTGTTCTGCAGTGACCCGGTCGAGAATCCTGACGCACAACTCATCGAGAGCCTGAGTTTCACCGAGATGCTTCGTGACGATCTTCGTATTATGGATGCGACGGCGGTGGCGTTGTGCAGGGAGAACGGGATACCGATCATCGTGTTCAACCTGTTCGAGAAAGGAAACCTGTGCCGTGTATTGAAGGGCGAGAAGCTCGGCACCATTATCCAGTGAGGAGGATTGTGATGGAAACGGTCGACAGGATTTTCGAGGAGACGGAAGAACATATGAAGAAATCCGTCGAGATGACTGAGTCCGAGCTGGCTACGTTAAGGACCGGCAAGGGCTCGGTGTCTTTGCTGGACAGCATCAGGGTCGATTACTACGGCGGCAAGGTGCCGTTGAAACAGGTTGCCAGTATCGCCGTTCCCGACCCACGTCTTATCACGATACAACCATGGGAGAAACAGCTCACGGTCGAGATCGTGAAAGCGATCCAGTCCTCCAATCTCGGGCTGAACCCGCAAAGCGATGGCAGCTTTATTCGTATTCCACTACCGCCTCTCACGGAGGAAAGGCGTCATGAGCTGGTCAGGACGGTCAGTGGGATAGTCGAGGAGGCGAAGGTGGCGATCCGGAACATCCGGAGGGATGCGAACGATAGACTGAAGAAACTCGAGAAAGATCACCACATCTCGGAGGATGATTACCATCGATACCACAAGGAGATGCAGGAACTGACCGACGATTCGATCTCCGAACTTGAAGATGTCATGAAAAACAAGGAGAAGGAAATCCTTGAATTCTGAAAGAGAGTTCAGATCCACGCTGGAACGTGCAGTCGATGAAAACCGATGTTGAGAAGACAATCAAGGAGCTGAGGGAACACTCCAACCTTCCCAGGCACATCGCCATCATCATGGACGGAAATGGAAGATGGGCCAAGAGCCGTAATCTGCCCCGCATCGCGGGGCACAGGAAAGGCCGGGAATCGGTCCGGACGACGGTCCGGACATGCGCCAGGCTCGGGATGTCGGTTCTTTCGCTGTACACCTTTTCCCTTGAGAACTGGAATCGGCCCCGAGCCGAAGTCGATGCTCTTATGAAGTTCCTGAGGAACGTACTCAAATCCGAGTATCTCGAACTCAAGGACAACAATATCAGGCTCAGGGCAATGGGACGGCTCGACCTGCTTCCCGGAGCAACGTACGATACACTGATGGAGACAATCGATAAGCTATCAATCAATACCGGAATGATCCTGAATCTCTGTCTCAGTTACGGGGGAAGAGCGGAGATTGCCGATGCGTTTAAAAAGATGATCGGTGCCGTCGAAAACGGAGAACTCGACGTCTCGCGGCTGGACGAGTCGGTGGTTTCACGTTTTCTCTATGCACCGGATCTGCCGGATCCCGATCTCCTGATACGGACAAGCGGAGAGCTGCGGCTGAGCAACTTTCTCCTCTGGCAGCTTGCGTACACGGAGATCGTTGTGCTCGATGTGCTCTGGCCCGATTTCAGGGAGGAAAATCTCTTTTCCGCAATCAGGGAATACCTGGGGCGGGAGCGGCGATTCGGCACGGTTGGAGGAAAGAAGGGGAGCCGGCATGATGGATAACGCTGCGCCTGCCGGTGAATTGAACGGCATCGGAAGTGACAGGCATCAGGTCGCAAAACGGATTCTCGCTTCGGTTATATTCATACCCTGCCTCATTATCATCACGCGGAGGGGTGGTTTCTATTACCTAGCCCTGATCGACACCATGGTCCTTGTAGGGCTGTGGGAGTTCTACAAGATGATGGAGGCCAAGGGGTTGAGACCCTACAAGGCAATCGGGATAATGAGCGGGCTTGCCCTGACCTGGTATGTCTTTTTCCAGCAGGGAGTGTACGCAAATTTCTTCCTCAGTATCATATTTATCGGGATCATGACGCTCGAGCTCGCTCGCAGGGAGAAGGGGCTTGCAGTTTATCATATCTCGGTGACGATTTTTGGAGTCTTTTACGTGGCCTGGCTTGGAAGCCATCTCATCCTGCTCAGAGAGCTGCCGCACGTAAAGGGGCTTGGTTATTCCATGGGTTTTTCATTCGTGATCGTCGTATTCGTGCTGACCTGGTGTTACGACACGGGAGCCTATACGACAGGCAGGCTCTTCGGACGACACCACATCTTTCCGTCCATCTCTCCAGGAAAGACGCTCGAGGGTGTGATCGGGGGAATC
>DAOVFR010000221.1 GCA_030672805.1 Candidatus Krumholzibacteriota bacterium | reverse complement strand
AAGCCGGGCAACCGGCTCTGTTCGAGTTCCTCCATATCCAGCGTGTTGGTCAGGTAAAAGCGCACGCGCTCGTCGTCGGCCAGCCGGTGGCCGAGTTCCTCGAGGAAGAACGACATCTTTAAATGACCGACAGCATAGGGCGCCATCATCAACTCGAAGGCATAGAAGTTCTGTAATATATGGTTCCGGATGAACTGCTCACGACCTCCGGAGCCGTACTTGGTCTCGAACTCGCCGACCGCCTCCCGGGCGGCGCGGGCCACGAAGGTCATCGTGCCCGCCGCCGGATCGAGCAGGGTCACTCCCTCTGAGGCAAGGCCGTCCGGCTTGTCGAACTCTGTCTTTAGCAGGTAGTGAAGCGAGCGGACAATATAGGAGACAACTGCCTCGGGGGTGTAATAGACACCGCGTCGCTCGCGCTCCTTGGGGTCATACTTGGCCAGGAAGGTTTCGTAAAAGTGAACTATCGGATCGCTGCCCTTACCCTCATGGTAGAAGCGGTCGAGAATGCCCGGGGCATCAGCAACGGCCAGAACCTCGGAGATGTCATCCACGATCCACTCGAGTTGCGTTGGCAGTTCCTCCAGCGAGATGAAACGGAACACGTCACGGAGTATGCCGATCGTATGAGGAATGTTATCGAAAGCGCTTCGTCGGTTGAATCCATTGCCGGCGCGCGTCCGTGCCGCGAAAAGGCCGTAGGTGATGGTCTGTGCATAGAGATCGGCGAAGTCGATCGGTGCCAGGTCGCCGATCAGGAATTTCTGAAACGCCTCGTAGAAACCGAGCAGCATGCTCCCCGTGCCACCCTGCTCTTCGGCAAGCTGCTGGGCCACCACGTCACGAAGAAAACGTGTGCGCTTCGCCAGCTCTACAGCAAGTGTTTCGGCGTTATAATCCTGTGGGAGAGAGAAATCGAGAAAGTGATCGAGCAGGGACCAGAGCTCGTCGGGCTTTTCGATGGGAGGAGAAGTGCCAATCTGGTTCAGAATATAGGGCCGGGCGGCCAGCACCGACTGCACTCTTTCGCCGTTCCGGTAAAGGCGGAACTCCATGAAGTTGGTAAGGATCAGGTTGGGGAATGTTCCCCGGTAGCGGCGAAGCTGTTCGGATTCTTCGATCTCGTCAAGCCGTTCTTCCGTGGGCTTCTTGGCCTCTATATAACCGATGATGCGATCGGTGCCGTTCCACAGTCGGAAATCCGGATTGCCAGCCTCGGTCTTCTTGGGCAGTGTCGTTACGTGGACATGTGTGTGACCCGTGGCCTGCGCCACCTGTTCCAACATGTCCCCGAGCGAGGCGTAAAAGCTTTCCTCACGAGCGTCACCCCTGAGAGCAACCTCTGTAAGGTTCTTAAGATATCCCTTGAAAAGGGTTTTCCTTTTCATGTTACCTTTTTAAGTCGTCATTACCCGTTACGTTTTTGTGCACTAATCAGTAACTCGACATTATAGACTTTTTAATGTTTTGTCAATTGGGAGCCGAAATCCGTTCTCGATTAATACTTCCAAAACCTGATCAAATGCCTTATTATCGCTATGGTGGGTCATGTCTGGATCTCCTTGTTAAAGTTTTGCTTCTTCAACAAGAAAAACGATGTGACCTGCCGATAATATATGTACTTATGAATACTTATACATTCTGGATAAAAACTTGCGTTCATCAGTCGCGAAACGTTCCTATGCCACATCAACCGGTTTTACTCGAGCGAAGGAGAAAACCATAAAGCAGAAAAAGGGAATCGCTTTCCCGTCCTTGGGAAATCCGCACCCCGGCCGTCCGCTTGGATGAACGCACGGGACCCGTGACGCACATACTGAAAGGAGCATCGAATGACTGATCTCTCCGAGGCCTCCCGCGAGATCATGTGGAACATCTCCCCCGACTGGCTGATGTATGCGCTGTTCGCCGTGTCAGTGATCGTATTCGCATGGGGCCTGATCGGCAGGATCAAGATATGGAAGAGGGGCAAATCGGACAATGAGCGACTCGGGGATTTTGGAAAACGGTTCGTTCTCATAATCAGGGAGATCGCACTCCAGCGCCGGGTGAACAGCAATCTTTTTCCTGGTCTGTTTCACAGCTTCATCTTCTACTCCTTCGCCATCCTCGTGATCACGACGGCCGTGATCATGCTCGATTACGATTTCGGCACCAGCCTCTTCAGGGGCAGGTTCTATCTGTTCCTCTCGCTCGCGGCGGACGTCGGCGGGCTTTTCATCCTGATCGGCCTGATCATGGCGGCACTGCGCCGCTACGTGCAAAAGCCGAAAACCATCGACACCGTATTCGGAGACACCTGGGCCCTCCTCATTATCGCCCTGATCGTCGTGAGCGGATTCCTCACGGAAGGGCTCCGTATGGCCGTCGAGGGCGACCAATGGCCCGCATTCTCACCGGTTGGGTATCTCTTCAGCCTACTCTTCACGGGGACCGGCGCGCAGCTCGGTGCATCGATTCATACCTTCCTCTGGTGGGGACACACCGTTCTGGCACTCGTGTGGATCGCTTCCATTCCCTACACGAAGTTCTTTCACATTCTCACGCTCCCCACGAACGTCTTCTTCGCCAAATTCGGGCCTCGGGGAGAACTCAAGAGATTTGACATCGAGGCGACGATATCTGATGAGGATTTCGACGAGGAACAATTCCGGATAGGCGTTCAATCCACCGATGAACTGACGTGGAAACAGAGGCTCGATCTCGATGCATGCATCGGCTGCGGCAGGTGCGAGGAGCTGTGCCCGTCGTATATCGCGGGGCTGCCATTCTCCCCAAAACAGTTCATCCAGAGCTGCAAGGATCTCCTGTACGAGAGGGAACAGCGGAAAATCTCTGGCGACGGGGGTAAACCCACGGAACCCGAAGACGGGGAAAACCCCGGCGGGATAGTGGGAGCGGCATTCGAAGAAGATTTCATCTGGCACTGCAGAACATGCATGATGTGCGTGGAGGTGTGTCCCGCCTGCATCGACCACGTGGATACGATGATAGAGATCAGGCGCAACGAAGTTGTCATGCAGGGACGCCTCCCCTCGGAAGCCGCGAGGGCTCTGAAGATACTGGAAACGCAAGGGAATCCGTTCGGACCCCAAGAGGAACGGGTCGACTGGATAGCGGAACTGGGAGTGCCCGTGGTGGGCCCGAACGAGGAGTGCGATATACTCTACTGGATCGGTTGCTGCACGTCGTTCGATCCAACGAAGCGAAAGATAGCATCGGATCTCACCGCGCTTCTCCAGCGCTGCGGCACCAATTTCGCCGTGCTCGGCGCCGATGAGAAATGCTGCGGGGATCCGGCCCGCGTGCTCGGGCAGGAATACATCTTCCAGGCCATCGCGAAGGAACAGGTGGAACTCCTGAACAGCCGCAAATTCAGGATGTTGCTCGTGTCGTGCCCTCACTGCTACAATGTGTTCAAGAACGAGTACCCGCAGTTCGGCGGTCATTACAATGTCGTTCATTACAGTGAGTTCCTGCACGAGATGCTTAGGGCCGGTGTGCTGAAACCGCGGCACGGCCGCGACAGCCGCATCGTATACCACGATCCCTGCTACCTCGGCAGGTATCAGAAGATCTATGATTCACCGCGCGAGGTGCTCAAGGCGATCCCCGGCGCCCGGGTTACCGAGATGAAGATGCATGCCGACAGAAGCATGTGCTGTGGAGGAGGCGGGGGACACTTCTGGATGGATATCAAGGAGGGGGAACGGATAAACAACCTGCGCGTCAAACAGGCACGAGACGCCGGAGCCGACACGATTGTGACCTCGTGCCCGTACTGCATGCATATGCTCGACGACTCGATCAAAATCATGGACATGGACGACACACTGCAGGTCGTGGATATCGCGGAGCTCGTGCTCAATACACTGGAAGCGGAAGAATCCGTCGGTTGATGCCCGTTTTACAGAAGGAGTCGCCTGAGTTCAGCAAATACGGTTCCGCCTGGTGTCCCTGTTCCCGCCAGCCGTCGATCACCTCGAGCACTATGCGCCATGAGTCATCGAATATCTCAAGTATCACCTTCATGAGGGAAAATCATATTCCGATTTACGATTTTCTGGAATTGATGTCCCGGAAAAATATCTGGCATGCGTGAAATGTCTTTGCTATTAGTATGTTTCTGAACGTCATGGTAATACGACAGGTCGATGCGATGAGCGAGCGAAAGGAGATCGAGGATAGTGAGTGAACACGTACCGTATGTTTCCGCCGACACAAAGATGATGGATTTCAGCCCGAAG
>DAOVFR010000141.1 GCA_030672805.1 Candidatus Krumholzibacteriota bacterium | reverse complement strand
AAGTAGAACCCATGCGCGGAATAGACAATGGCACTCACACCGGCGAGTCTCGCGGCGGCTCTCCCGATGAGCCCCGCAACGGGAGTATGGGCATGGAGGATATCGAACCGCCCGCGCCGCAGGAGCCTGTGTATGCGGGCGAAAGAAACCATGTGGCGGGCGATGTTGTAACTCCGCGATATCGGTACGGGCTCGATCCCGAACCCCTCCCGTCCGAGAAGGTCGAGTCCCTTTCCCGGCGAGCAACAGAAGGTGACGTCGAAACCCGCATCCCTGAGACCAAGGCCGAGCGGCCTCAGGAGATGGTACGCGGTGAAATCGACCGCGCAGAGCTGCAGGATCTTTACCATCCGATTCCCTTCAGGCCGGAACCATCCGCGACCCGCCTTATCACCTCCGCCAGGCGCGGCGCCCAAAGGCCGAGGCTGAACTGTTCCTCGACTCTCCGCCGCCCCGCCAGGCCGAGTTCCCGTCTCGCATCCGCATCCCGGATCAGTGCAAGAAGATGAGCGGTCCACTCGCCCTCGTTTCGCGCGATCAAGCCTGTCGTTCCGTCCTCGACGATATCCTCGCCTCCGCCGAGCGGCGAGGTGACCACGGGAAGTCCGGCAGCCATATACTGCAGCAGCTTCAACCCGCATTTACCCCTGGACCATTCCGAATCGGGGAGCGGCATGATGCCGATATCGGCGCTGCCGAGTTCCTCCGCTTCACTCTCCTCACTCCACGGTACAGTGAGCGTCTCGAACGCGTCGAACGGTCCCCGGTCCGTTACGCCGATAAGCTTCAACGTAAAGGCCTCCTGCTTTGAAATACGCGAGAGAGCGCCGGCCATGCCGCTTACGTACCGAAACGTTTCGGGGGAGCCTATCCAGACGATCCCGGGGACTCCGGATGGACGGGCTCCGGACGCCCGCGGCTCTCCGGCCCCCTTCACAATGTAACGTGACGGATCGATAACGGTGGGAAAGAGGAGAGAGGCCTGATTGTACCTTCCGGCATACTCCTTCAGGTAGGCGTTACCGCAGAGAACCGCGCTGCTCATCCTGATAACCGCGGGAACCTTCCCGCCGAGAAGTGACCTGACGACCCGGTTCCCCGATCCCGTGTAGAAGAGGAATATCGCATCGTCGAGATCATAGATGATGGGCGCACCGGCCGTTTTGAGAAAGAATTCGGTCACGGGCACAAGGTACGGGAAAAGCTCCTTCTGTATGAAAACGACGTCATACCGCGGGCCCCTCATCAGCTTCCCGATCCTGGCGAGCAGCCGCCGCACGTAATAGGCGGCGCCCTTCCCCTCACCCCTGAAGCGGCTATCGAGGTAGCCGTCCGCATGGAGGCTCTGCACCTCGCAGGAGATTCCGTTGCTCTCGAGATAGGGAATGAATTGCAGAACCCTGTACCTGCTGCTCGGCCCGCGGCGCGGGTACTTGATCAGAAAGAGGACACGCACGCCATGCTCCGCCGGTAAATACCGTTCGCCTCGAAAACTCTACTCTGGAGCCAGGATGATCTCCTCGACGAGGCCGCAGAGGATGTGGCCGAGTGTCATGTGAATCTCCTGTATCCTTGCGAAATCGTCGTGCGGCACTACAAGCGCGATATCGGCGGACCCCGCGACTGCTCCCCCGTCCTTTCCAGAGAATGCGAGCGAGGTAACGCCCAGCGTGCTTGCGGCCTCCACCGCCCGGATCACGTTGGGGGAATTGCCGCTCGTCGACAGAGCGAGAAGCACGTCTCCCTCCCTCGCCCTGCTCTCGAGCTGGCGGGAGAAGATCTCGTCGTACGAGTAGTCGTTCGCAAGCGCCGTAACGATCGAGCTGTTGGTCGTGAGCGCGAACGCCTTGTAGCCCCTAACTTTCCTGCGGAACCTTCCGACAAGCTCCCCGGCGATGTGCTGTGCGTCCGCGGCGCTCCCCCCGTTACCGCACGTGAAGAGGACATTCCCGCTGCTTATCGCCCGGGCGATGGTCTCCGCCATGCGAACGACCTTGCCCGCTTCTTCCACGGGGAACCGTTCGATGAGGTCCCGCAGCTCGTTGAGCTCCGAGAAGACCTGGTCCAGATGTGATCGTGTCCGTTCCATGTACTCGCTCATTTCGTCAGCACGATGATGGTGATGACGACGGTGCCGAGACGGATCACGCCGCCCAGGAAATCGCCGAATATCCTCCACTTTCCGCGTTTTACGATGATCACGTCCCCTCGCTCCGGATAGCTGTCGCTTCTCCCTTTTCTCGTACATCCGTCGGGAGAACAGATAATCACCCTGTCGATGCTGCCGTCCTTCATCGGACCACCGGCCAGTCCGATGTAATGCGCCACGGTAAGGTTGTTCCGGTACTGGAATTTGCCCGGTTCCTGGACCTGTCCGCCGACGGCGACGAACTGGTAGACCGAGGGAATATCGATGATGTCGCCGCTGCTCAGCTCGAGCTCCTTCGACGGGTCGGGCGGGAGATAATCCCTGAGATCGAGCCGTATCAGCTCCCCGCTGCGCCGCTTGAGCGTCGCCTTATCGTACACGACATCCCTCTGCAGCCTGCCGGCCCGCACGAGGAGCTCCGTCAGGCCCTCTCCCTTGGAGATATCGAACCTTCCCGTCCGCCCGACGGCGCCGTAGACGAACACATGATCGAGCACTTCCGCCTTCCTCGCAACGCTGATCTCGTCCCGGTCCCTGAGTTCCATACCGAACATGCTTTCCGGGACCCGCCACGTCGTCACCACTCCGCGCTCGTCCTTCCGGCTCACGATAACGCTGTCCGTCCTCGCCAGCGTCGTGAATCCCCCCGCGAGGCCGACCATATCCTTCAACGTCTCGCCGGGAACGATCTCATAATAAGCTTCCCGCTTGACCTCGCCGGTGATCGTTGCATGAATACCGCTTACCGGAACGTGGATCCGGTCGCCGTTCCGGAGAAACGGGTTGTTGTCATAATCGCCCATAAGGAGAAATTTGAGCAGATCGGCCGTGATCCTCTCGCCGTCCCGTTCCAGCGTAACAAGCCGCAATGAACCTTTCTCGTTGATGTCTCCGACCCTGGCAATCGCGTCAGAAACGCGCTCTACCGCCGAGACCCTGGCCGGTCCGGGATTGTCCACTTCACCTGTGACGAACACCCTGAACACCCTCGGGACCCGCAGGTAGCAGTACAGACGTATGTTCTGGAAATACCTGGCCACCTCGTCGGCCAGGTGTGAGCGGAACTCGCTCAGCGAAAGGCCGTCCGCACGGATCGCGCCGACACCGGGGAGAAAAACGTCTCCTTCGGGAAGAACGGCTATCGAAAACGACCTCGATTCCGGACCGGCGAGGTTAACAAGCAGGAGATCGCCCGGACCGAGCACATACCGGTCGGGATCGACCGCCTCTTCCAGCAGCGGCTGTTTTCCCGTCGATTCAGCAGTAAGGGTTTCGAGTTTTTTCCGTTCGTCCTTTTTACTCTCGATCTCATCCAGGCGCCTGTCCCTGTCGGCCGCGGCGGCCGAACCGATCATCGCTATGCAGGCGACAAACGCGGCGATTCTGCAGATTGCCCTCATATCTCTCCAACTGTTTCGGATATTCAACAAACATCCGATCTGAAAAATACAAAATCCGTTACTTTGCCTTTAGCCGCGCACACGGCTCCGGCCTGCGGCGCCTCTTCCGAATCTAACCTGACACGAGTTCCCTGACAATGCCCGGGAGCGCCTCGAACACCTTCCCCTCGCTTTCAGTATCCCTTGTCCCGAGTTGAGCGAGATGCCTCTTGCCTCCCCCGCCGCCGCCCGCGACCTCGCTGAGTCTCCGCACGAGTCCGTCCGCGGCGAGGCGCCCCTCCTCTATGAGGTCGTCGGTGACGGTAACGATATACTGCATCCTGTCCTTGAACGGCGCCGAGAACACCGCGACACCACTCCCGACGCGATTCCTGAATACATCGGCCTGGTTTCTGAGCGCCGACAGATCGCCTGCGGAAACCCGTCCCGAAGCGACGAGAATTCCGTCGACGTCCTGCGCCTCCCTGATGATCCTGTCCAGTTCTCCGCCGATCTCACCTTTCTCCAGGCGGCGGATTTCACGCTTCAAGCCGTCGATCTCATCGATAAGCGACCCGACGCGGCCGATCACGTCGGACGGTGAGACCCTGAGGAGTTCGGAGAGCCGCGCCACCCGCCCCGTCAGACTATGGATATGCTCGACGGCGCCGGCGCCGGTCAGCGCCTCGATCCTCCTTACACCCGCGGCGACGCTGCTTTCAGCGGTTATGAGAAACGCGCCGATCTGACCCGTGTTCGACACGTGCGTTCCGCCGCAGAGCTCCATCGAGACGTTGCCGATGGTCACCGTCCTTACCTTCGCCCCGTACTTCTCTTCGAAGAGAGCCGTGGCGCCCCTCTCTATCGCCTCCCTGTATTCGAGCCACTCGATGCCGACGGGGACCGCGTCCCTGATCCATACGTTGACACGCTCCTCGATCATCCGCTTTGCGCTTTCCGTGAGCGCCTGGAAATGGTTGAAGTCGAACCGGAGATGTTCCGCATCGACGAGCGATCCCGCCTGCGTGACGTGTCCCCCGACAACCTCTCTCAGGGCCGCCTGCAGAAGGTGCGTCGCAGTATGGTTCCGCGCGATTGCGAGCCGATGCTGATCATTCACCTGGACTTGAACACAAACATTCCTCTCCCCGATCCCGTCCGGGGCAGTCCCCGGCTCCGCCGGTTCGGCCAGGTGAACGATCTCGCCGCCACGCTTGAACACGTCCCTGACATGGTACAGCCCGGCGCCCAGTTTGATCCACCCGGTATCGGCGACCTGGCCTCCCGACGCGGCATAGAACGGCGTCCTGTCGAGTATGAACTCGACGGCTTTCCCTTCGCCCCGATGCCAGGAAACCCCCGGAATTTTCGCCTTGTCGACAACGCGGAAGCTGCGAACCAGCGCCTCACCACCAACCGTCTCGTACCCCGTGAACTCCGAGCTGTCACCTTCCGTTACACCGGTCATAGAGACGAGTTCCTGCTCCTCTCCTGTAAAGCCGCTCTTCTCCTGGGCCCTTCGGCGCTGCTGCTCCATCGCCTTCTCGAACCCCGCCTCGTCAATGCCGAGCCCCTCTTTAGAGGCAAGCTCTCTCGTCAGTTCCAATGGAAACCCGAATGTATCGTAGAGCAGAAAGGCCCTTTCGCCGTCAATCCCGGTGCCGCCTTTCTCCCTCACCTCGTCGACGATCGCTGAAAACCTGCCGGTGCCGTCCTCGAGCGTCCTGAAAAAGTTTTTCTCCTCCGCCTGTATGATCATCGCGGTATCGCGCCGCCGCTGTTCGAGCTCGGGATAATCCTCCCGCATGATATCGACGACCGTGTCGACGAGCCCATGCAGAAAAGGCTCCCCCACGCCGAACGTGTAATAGCGTGTCAGCGCCCTCCTGAGAAGACGCCTCAGCAAATATCCCCTTCCCTCGTTCGACGGATAGATGCCTTCCGATACCGTGAACGTCAGTGCCCTTACATGATCCGCGACCATGTTGATCCCCATCCGATCCTCTTTGGACATGTTGAATCCGGAAGGCAGGAGACCGATGAGGGCATCGAGAATCGGGGCGAAGAGATCCGTGTGGAAGTTGTCCTCTACTCCCTGCATGATCATGGCGAGCCGCTCGAGACCGAGTCCGGTATCGATTCCCGGTTTCTCGAGGGGACGGTACGTACCGTTCTCCTCGAGATAGAACTGGGGGAACACGAGGTTCCAGAACTCGAGGAACCGGTCGCAGTCGCAGCCCGGAGCGCAATCTTTCGATCCGCAGCTCCTACCCGCACCGGTGTCGTAGTAGATCTCGGAGCACGGACCGCAAATACCGGTCTTCCCGACGGGACCCCAGAAGTTGTCGTCCCTGCCGAGACGGTAGATCCTTTCCGCCGGAACGCCTATGCGTTCGTTCCAGATTGTGAACGCCTCGTCGTCATCCTCGTAGATGCTCACGTAGAGCTTGTTTGTGTCGAGTCCGAGGAGGTCAACGACGAATTCCCAGCCCCACGTGATCGCCTCTTCCTTGAAGTAATCCCCGAAACTGAAGTTGCCCAGCATTTCGAAGAAGGTGTTGTGCCTCAGTGTCCTGCCCACGCTGTCGAGATCGCCGGCTCTCAGGCATTTCTGAACGCTCGCCGCCCGCGCGTAGGGAAGATTGTCTATCTGCAGATAGTATTCCTTGAACTGGACCATCCCGGCAGACGTAAAGAGCAGAGTGGGATCGCCCTTCGGCACCAGCGGCGCGCCGGGCACCTCGGTGTGCCCACGTTTCACGAAGAAGTCGATATACGCCCGCCTGATCTCATGGGCCGAGCGGATTGTCTCGTTCATTCCCTTCTCCGTTCAGTTCTCCCCGCAGCACCTGTGCGCAGATCTCGTTAACAACGGAACTCCGGAAACCCCGCCGCGAGAGCAGCCCGTTGATTCTCCGGACCGCCCGCCGCCTGTCATCGATACCCGCCGTTTTCCGGCGGGCGAGGTCACGGGCGATCTCCCGCTCCCGCTCGGGGCCCAGTTCCCTGCTCAGCTCCTCCTCGATCACTTCATCGACAACACCGATTGCGCGGAGCTTCCGCCTTATCAGGTGCGGGCCGGACGGCCTGTGAGTGAGCAGGTACCCTATCAGATTGGCGGCCAGTTTCCGGTCATCGAGGTACCCCCAGCGCCTGAGCGTCTCAACAATATAACGCACCACAACGGGCTTATCAACGCCCGCCTCCGAGAGCGCGGCGCACATCTCCC
>DAOVFR010000309.1 GCA_030672805.1 Candidatus Krumholzibacteriota bacterium | reverse complement strand
AATCTCGGCATCAGGAAACCGGATCCGGTCATGTACGTCCTGTACCGCCTTGAACGTGTGGAGGCCGGAGCGGGGGTGGAAGAGTGAAGGTGCCAGAGCTTCTCATACCGGCCGATATGCCGGCCGGCGAGGTTCCCGATCTCCTGCGGAACTGGTTTCTCGGCTCGCGAGCACGGCGGCACCTCAGCAGGGAACGGTTCGCCGCTGTTACGGGATCGCTCCCCAGGGGAAGGGGTGAGCGTGCCCTCGATATCGGGTGTGGGTGGGGATACAACCTGTTTCTTCTCCATCACCGGGGCTTCGAACCGTACGGGATCGATATCGTCCGGAACGATTTCGCCGCGGCGAGGCGGATCGCCCTTGCAAACGGGCACCGGGCGGACCTGGCCAGCGCCGACGCGAGCGCGCTTCCGTTCCGGGACGCCGTCTTTTCTGCCGTCACGGCGGTGGAAACCTTCGAGCATATCTACGCGCCGGACCGCAAGCTCGCCGTGCGCGAGATCGCACGGGTTCTGGTTCCCGGCGGGTTTCTCGTCATGTCCACGCCGAACTACCAGTCGATCGTCGAACGGGGAAAGCGGCTGCTCATGAAGGCGCCGTTTCTCCAGCGTCTCTTTCCCACGATGTGCTATCCGGCCGGGGAGGTGGGAAGGGATGAGTACCACCCGTACCGGTATCACGATCCGCTGCCAGAGGGCGAGATCCGCTCACTTCTCGCCGGGAATGGATTCGAGATCACCGGGACGAGGAGGATACTCTTCGTGTGGAAGAACACACCGGATTTCCTGTTTCCCGCCGCGCGGCGCCTCGAGGCCGTCTGCGAGCGGCTGCCCCTCGTCCGTCTTCTCGCCAGTACGCTCGTAGTGGTCGCTATCCGCTCTATCCCGACCACCCGGCGAGACGCGCCCACAGCCACCATGCCGCATAGGCCTTGAGATTGGCGTTCAGCGGCCGGCTGTGAGCCGACGGGCAATCGTACCACTCGCCGGGATGCGCCGTCTGCCATTCGACGGCCCAGTTTCCGTCCAGCGAGCCGTTCGCATCTGTGTCGTAATCGCAGTTGTCATTCGGGGTCCTGTCACCGAACCAGGTGCCGTTTGGGTCGTACGTTTCTATATCTGCGAAATCGTAGAGGATCTTCCCGTTCTCGCGGCAGTAGTTCCTGATCTGCTCGTTCCGCAGATGAAGGTTGCCGTCGAGCCCCGTTCCGTTGAGATGCCCCGTCATGTACACGAATGAGACGGCGGGGTAGTCCTCCTCGAGACCGCTCATCAGGCCGAGGTACAGGTCTATCTCGGACTCGCCGGCGTTGCTCACCTGGCCGCACCAGGACCAGATCACGACGTTGACGTCGGGGTGCTGGTCGAGGTAGGTGCGTGTCGCCGCTGCCCAGGCCTCCCTGTTCGGGTTGCCGAGATCGCTCGCACCGGAGAACGGCCTGTCACGGAAATCTAGTGTTCCGCCCGTCCCGCCGTTCGAGAATGAATACAGATCACCCTTGAATTCGACCAGGCCGTTCATCCCGGTATAGAGCTGGCTGCCGTGGGATGTGTGCCCGTACGCGATGTGAAGGTTCCCCTTCGCCTGTTCGATCCGGCTCTCCGGGATATCATCGATATCGGTGCATGCGTGATCGATGATTATTGCACTGTTTGTGTTCGGATTTGTGTTGCCCAGTGCAGTTGCATCATCTGAATCGCACGAGGCCATCGAAGCCGCTAGAACCGCAACCAGGCATATTACAAAGAGATAGACTTTTCCTGACATGGCTGTCTCTCCTTGCATTCAATTCAATTGCCCTGTAACGCTTCCGGAGCATAAATCATGAAAGGTCCGGAAGAAAAGTATAACCTTGATCGATGGGCGCTCACAGCGGGTCCTGCCGCCGGTCATCCCCACCGTGCTTGCTCGCGGCTGCATGCGGGGAGGTCCCAACCCGGCTGCGCGCGCAGGGGCCCCCGCCAAGCCGATCTCCGGTGTCCCCTCTCGGCGCCACCCGCGGTGAGCTTACATGCAATCATTCAGTGCGGTAATAACGGCCCATGAACTCTTTACCGTATGCCCGCTCCGCCTCCAGGCGGTTGTGTTCCGGACACAGCAGCCTGAGATTGCTTGCTTTGTTACCCCCGCCTTTCGAATACGGCACGATATGATCTATTTCCAGGTTCCATCTCGATTCACACCTCGTTCCATTCGGGCTTACGAAGGTGCACCGCCCGCCATCCCTTGTGAATACCTCGTCACGAATGGCCC
>DAOVFR010000021.1 GCA_030672805.1 Candidatus Krumholzibacteriota bacterium | reverse complement strand
ATGCGTCCCGGGATGTTTGCAAAGGCCGAGATCATCGTGGCGCGCAAGGACAGCGCCGTCGTGATCCCGAAGGATATAATCATGTCCAGGCGGCGCGGGAAAACGATATTCGTCGTCGTGTCCAGTGCGGCAAAGGAGCGGCTCATAGCGACGGGCCTGGAGAACCCGTACGAGGTCGAGGTGATCGAGGGGCTCGAAGCAAACGAGCGCCTCGTAATAAAAGGGTTCGAGACACTCAGGCGGGGGTCCAAGGTCAAGGTCATCCGCTAGCGTGCGGTAAACGGCCCACCGGGCCTGTGACGATCTTCGCGAGCTCCAGGTCGTCCACCGGCATGCAGGGAACGGTATGAAAAAACTCGCGGAATTTTCCGTCAAGCATCCCATTACCATTCTGATGCTGGTCATGGCGATCCTTCTGCTCGGGTACATCTCGTTCCGGAGGCTCGGCATCGACCTCTTCCCCGATCTCAGCAATCCGCGGATCTTCGTCGAGCTGAAGGCGGGCGAGCGCCCCCCCGAAGAGATCGAGAACCGGTTCGTCGATCTCATAGAGTCGCTCGCGATACGCCAGCGCGGCGTCATGGATGTCTCGTCACGGATACGGGTCGGCTCGGCCCAGATCACCGTCGAGTACACGTGGGACTCCGACATGGATGAGGCGTTTCTCGATCTGCAGAAGGCGCTCAGCTACATCGGCCAGCGTGAGGAGATCGACGAGATCACGATAACCCAGCACGATCCCAACGCACAGCCGATCATGACACTGAGCCTGTCGCATCCGGATATCGGCGATATGGACGAGCTGCGCATGGTCGCGGAGCATTACATCCGTAACGAGTTGATAAGGCTCGAGGGCGTGGCCGACGTGGAGCTCTCCGGTCAGGAGGTCAAGGAAGTTGTCATCGAGACGAATGCATACCTGCTCGAGGCGTACAGCCTGAGCCCCGGGGAGATTGCACGCCGGATCGAGGGCCTCAACCAGAATATTTCGGGCGGTTCCATCGTGGAGATGGGAACGGAATACATTATCAAGGGGATCGGTGTCTTCCAGTCGCTGCAGGACATCGAGGACGTTATCATCGCGTACAGGGAACAGGGCGGGCGGCAGCCCGGAATGCAGCAGGAAGGGACGTGCGAACGGGTACCCGTGTTTCTCGGTGACGTGGCAACGGTAACGTTGAAGAATCGCGACCCCGACAACATCGTGCGGGTCGACGGCAGGCGCTGCCTGGGACTGTCGGTTTACAAGGAAACGAGATTCAACACGGTCAAAGCGACGAGGGAGCTGCTTGATGCGCTTGAACGTATCAGGCTGGCGCTTCCGGGCTACGAGCTCGAGGTGGTCCAGAACCAGGGCGAATTCATTATCAGCGCGATCAACGAGGTCAAACAGACACTTCTCATCGGTATCATTCTGGCAATCTCGGTGCTCTACGTATTCCTGCGGAGGATCGGAACGACTGCGATAATCAGCATCGCCATTCCCGTTTCGATCATCGCCACCTTCAACCTGCTGTACTTCAACGGACTGACGCTGAACATCATGACACTGGGAGGGCTTGCTCTCGGCGCGGGTATGCTCGTGGACAACGCCATCGTGGTTATGGAAAGCATCCTCCGGAACCGGGAGGCGGGACTCGGGCTGCGCGAAGCATCGATCCGGGGCACGGCACAGGTCGGAGGGGCGATCACCGCCTCGACGGTGACAACCATCGTTGTTTTCCTGCCGATCGTATACCTGCACGGGGCCGCCGGAGAGCTTTTCAAGGACCAGGCATGGACGGTTACCTTCGCCCTCCTCTCATCGCTCGTTATCGCAATCCTCGTTATTCCGATGCTGAGCACGCGGTTCCTCTCGAGTGCGCCGTTGGATGCAGGCGCCCGCTCGATCCGGTTCGGCTGGTATGGCGGACTGCTTTCAAAAATACTCGACAGGCGGCGGCTTGTGATAGCGCTTGCAGTGTTTCTTGTAGCAGCGGCGGCTTTTCTCATCCCGGTGATCGGCAGCGAGTTTGTTCCGAAGGCCGATACGGGCGAGTTTTCACTGGAGCTGAGTCTCCCCGAGGGTGCCGAACTCGCGCGAATGGAGCGTACGGTGGACAGCATCGAGCGGATCGTGAATACGCTTCTCGAGGACGATATCCTTACCCTGTACAGCAGGATCGGCCCGGCGACGGGGACCGGCGGCGGCGAGAGAGAGATCTTCAAGGACGAGAATACGGCGATAATGAAGATTATACTCCGCCCTGACAGGCTTGTCTCGACAGAGCGCGTGATGTCGCTCATCAGCTCCGGACTCGGGGAAATACCGGACCTCGAGGCCCGGTTCGTCCAGGATCAGACGGCGCTCCAGATGACGCTCGGCACCGAATCGGCCCCGCTCGTCATCGAGGTCATCGGTGATGAGATCGAATTTCTCGAGGAGCTGACAGCCCGGCTCAAAGTCGAGCTTCTCGAGATGGATGAGCTCTACAACGTGGAGACGAGTTTCGAGGAGGGAAGACCCGAGGTGCAGGTCGTCATCGACAGGGTGCGGGCCGGTCTGTACGACATCGGGATCGGTGAGATCAGCGAACAGCTCAGGCAGCAGCTCTCGGGGACGGATGCGGGAACGTGGGACACGGGGGGGGAACGCAAGGATATTACCCTGCGGCTTCCAAGGATCGGCGTCAGCCGGGTTCGAGACCTCGTTCTCGTGAAGGGGGAACGGACGTTTCGACTCGAAGACGTGGCGGATATCCGGTTGGGCAGCGCTCCCAGGGAAATCGGCAGGCGCAACCAGACACGGATCGGGAAGGTGACGGCACATATCAGGGAGGGGAAACCGTTCGATCATGTGGTCCGGGACGTCGAGGAGCGGATTGCCGCCGTTCCGTTACCGCCCGATTACAGACTCGTGGTTACAGGCGAGGAGGAGAAACGACGCGAGGCGTTTGCAAGCCTCAAGTTCGCCCTGATCCTTTCCATTATTCTCGTTTACATGGTGCTCGCGTCGCAGTTCGAATCGCTCGTGCACCCGTTCACCATTATTTTCACCGTTCCGCTTGCCGGCGTGGGAGCGGTGCTGATGTTTTTCATTCTCGGCAGGTCGCTCAACATAATGGCATATATCGGGATCATCATGCTCGTCGGGATCGCGGTGAACGATTCGATCATCCTCGTCGACGCGATCAACAATCTCAAGCGCGAGGGGCATGCGCTTCGCGATGCGATCATCGAGGCGGGCCGGCGGAGAATCAGGCCGATCATCATGACAAGCATCACGACGATCCTGGCTCTCCTGCCGCTCACCTTCGGGTTCGGCGAGGGAGCCGCTCTCCGGTCGCCGATGGCGCTCGCCGTGATCGGGGGACTTGTCACCTCGACGATCCTGACGCTGATCGTGATTCCCTGTGTGTATTTCACGATCGACCGCCTCGTGGTAATTCGCCGCCCAGGGTAATGAGAACAAAGGTTTCAACCGGTACGGGAAGGACCGCGGCGGCCGGATCTCCTTCTGGTACGCTTCACACCAAGACGACGATATGACAGGCTTCGTGATCAGGCGAAAAACACTCATCAGCATGCTGTTCATCGGTCTGACCATGCTCGGGTACATTTCATACAGGAACCTGCCGGTCGAGCTGTTTCCGAACACCGAGTTTCCCTATCTGTTCGTCCGGGTCAGCAGCTTCAGAGAGGTCGATCCACGGTACATGGAGAGCCAGGCGGTCATACCGATCGAGGGAGCGATCGGAACGCTCGAAGGCATCAACAAGATCGAGACCTACATCAACCCCGGCTCGGCCCGGATATACATCGAGTACGGCGACAGGGCGAGGTTGAAGTATGCATTTCTGAAACTCCAGGGAAAAATCAACGAGCTGCGATCGACCATCCCCGACGACTTCGACATGCAGGTGATCAAGTTCGATCTCGAATCGATCAGCAACATGTTGATGATGCTCGAGGTGCGGGGTGGCGGTGGGCTTGACCGGGTTCGAAACATCGTCGATACAAAGGTGCGGAGCGCGCTCGAGAGCATCGACGGCATCTCCAATATCGAGATCTTCGGCGGACGGGAGAAATCAGTCGAGATTGTTCTGAACGATGAGACCTGCAAAGCGTACGGCGTGACGGTCAGTGAGGTGCAGCGGCTGATCGGGCAGAACGGACGGAACGTCGTCTTCGTCGGCCAGGCGTACGGGGAGGACAGGAGCTACTTCGTCAACGTTATAGCCGAATACACCGACGTTCGCGATCTCGAGAACATAGTGCTGAGACGCGACGGCCCGGTCTACCTCAAGGATGTCGCCGATGTGTCCGTAGGCATCAAGGAGCGTGAATCGATCAGCCGGGTGAACGGCAAGGAAGCTGTCACGATCCAGCTTTTTCGCGACGCACAGGCGAACATGATCGACGTTGCACATGAGGTCCGCCCGGTGATCGAACGGTTGAACGGGGCCCTTTCGTCGCACGACGTCGAAATAGCCGTCCAGGTCGATACAGCCGCTCTCATGGAGGACAACATCAACCTGATCATCGACCTGGCGCGAGTCGGGATACTCCTTGCCGTGGTGGTGCTCTGGTTTTTCCTGAGGAACATCAAGCTTGTCGTGATCATCGCGGTCGCTGTCCCTGTTTCGGTCTTCGCCTCGTTCAATTTCTTCTATGCATTCGATATACCGATCAACATCCTCACCCTTATCGGCATGGCGCTCGCCGTCGGGATGCTGCTCGACAACTCCGTGGTCGTTCTGGAGAACATATACCGTAAGCTCTCCCAGGGTATGGTATGCGGCCGCGCCGTCACGGAGGGGACCGCTGAGGTTTGGAGGGCCATTGCCGCATCGACGCTGACCACGGTCATCGTGTTCCTGCCGTTCATATTCTCGTCCGAATACCTGATCAAGATGATCGGCCGGAACATCGGCGTTTCGATCATCTCGACACTCTTTATCTCGCTCGCCGTGGCGCTGCTGCTGATACCGGCGGCGGTCCATTTCTTCCTGCAGCGGGGCGGGGGCGATATTCCGGGTCAGTTCCGGACCGTGTCGAGGAACGACAGGCTGTTCCAGGTGTACACGCTGCTCCTGAAATCCGGTCTCCGTTTTCCGATGAGGACGATCATCGGGACCATCGCACTCTTCTTCGCAAGTGTCGCGATCTGCCTGTTGCTCAGCACGGGCGCACTGCGTGAGGAGGAGTCGGACGAGCTGAACCTGTATGTGACCATGCCGGCCGGGACGACGCTCGAAGCGGCCGATGCGGCCATCGCCGATCTCGAGGCGCGTCTGGAGGAGATCGAGGAAAAGCAGGATGTCATCTCGAGCATCAACAAGGAAGACGCCAAGCTCACGGTGAAGCTCCGGGAGGATTTCCGGAAGATCCGGAACCGGGATATCGGTCAGGTCAAAAGCGATATACAGGAGCGTATCAAGGATTACAGCGCGGCGGAGGTCAGCTTCGAGCAGACCCGGCAGCGCTCTCGGGGCCGTCGTGGACGCGGGAAGGGCCTCGAGAGGATGTTCGGCATCGGTGCCCGGACGGAAAGCGTGATCCTCAAGGGGAGCGATTTCGAGAAGATGCGGAATTTCGCCGAGGAGATACGGCTCCACCTTTATGACCTGCCATCCGTGACAAGCTCCCGGTTCTCCGTGGCCGAAGACAGGCCGGAGATCCACCTGTTGAGCGACACGGCTCTCATGGAACGCCTCGGTGTATCGCTTGCCGGAATCGGAGCCGAGCTCAGGACCTTCTCGGGCGGGATCACCTCGGGACTCAAGTACAAACAGGGAGCGGAAGAGTACGATATCGTCATCAGGCGCGGTGCGGATGAAAGCAAAACGGTCGAGGACCTTCAGCGGCTCCTGATCCCCGGTGCCGGGGGGGCGGCTACGAGTTGCGGCAGCTCAGCCGCATCGTGTATTCATTCGGACTTTCCGGCATCAACCGGGTGAACCAGGAAAAACAGATCGAGATCTCGTACCAGTTTCTTCCCGAGGTGAACGAGTCGAAATCGCTGCTCGAGGCGGCGCGCGCCGAGGTGGACCGGATGGTGGCCGATCTCAGAATACCGTCCGGCACGGCCGTCCAGGTGGAACATGGGGAGAACGAGTTCAGGGAGTTCTTCTTCCTGATAGCGGCCGCGATCGTGCTGATCTACATGATTCTCGCCTCGGTCTTCGAATCGTTCGTGGCCCCCGTCGTCATGATGTTCACGATCCCGCTGGCAGCCATCGGTTCGTTCTGGGCGCTGATCCTCACTGGCAACTCGCTGCTCGTGGCAAGTTCGCTCACCGGTTTCCTGATCCTTCTCGGTGTGGTTGTGAACAACGGTATCATCTTCATCGATTACACACGAATTCTCCGCGGCCGCGGATTCCGCCGTTCGCGTGCGCTCATGACAGCCGGCCAGGCCCGTGTAAGACCGATCCTGATCACGGCGATCACCACGATCGTCGCGATGTTTCCACTGGCGATGGGCAAGACGGAAACAGCGGCGCTGGTTGGGGCGCCGTTCGCCATCACGGTGATCGGAGGCCTGAGCATCAGCACCCTCTTCACACTTGTTCTCATTCCTGTCGTCTACTCGGGAGTGGAGAAGGCTCTCGAGTGGCTGCGGGGGCTCGGGCTGTGGATAAAGGTGGTGCAGCTTGCCGTATTCATCACCGGCTGCTGGCTGATTTACATCAACATCGACAGCCTGTTGTGGCGGCTCGCGGGCCTTTTCGGCATTGTCAACCTGATCCCGGGATTCACTTACCTCGTCATGGCGAGTCTCCGAAGCGCGCGGGAAACGTTCATCGCCCCCGGTGAACCGATCACGATCGTCGTAAGGAATCTGTCGAAGGTGTACGATCATCCGGCGCGTTTCATTCGCGAGTGGAACAAGGGAAAACGGATCAGCGCCGGGGCGGAGGCAGCCGGGCGGAATGGCAGCGGTCCGGAATATGATGGGTTTTTCTGGCAGCTGCCGCTGCTGGGGTTCGCGGTCTTTTTTGCATACGGATATCTCGGGAGTTCGTTCTGGTTCCTCGTCCTCTCTTTCAGTATCTACTTTTACCTCTTTTTCGTTCTTCTTTCGATCCGGAGGTTTCTCGCCAGGGGGACCGCCTCGCGGGGCTGGCCCGAACGGGAGAGAACGATCGGCATCGTGCGGCGTGTGATCCTCTGGGCGTATCCCGCCCAGTCGCTTGGGTTCTTATACTTGCGGACGAGAAGTATCGCGCTCACCCTGTTCGTCGCTATCATCTGGTATCTCGCCCTGGTGATCTATACCACATCGGAGCGTCTCCATCGTGACCGTGTCGATATCAACCGCATTTCGGGGCGGTTCGCGTTCCTCAGGCGGCAGTTCTATCGTTTTGTTCAAATTATACCGCTGCTCGGCCGTAGGCGGCAGCCGTTCCGGGCGCTGAGCGGCGTCACGCTCGAGATCGGGCACGGGATGTTCGGGCTGCTGGGGCCGAACGGTGCGGGAAAGACGACTCTGATGCGGATGATCTGCGGCGTGCTCGACCAGAGTTACGGAAAGATCTGGATAAACGGATACGATACGTTCGAGAAGCGCGAGGAACTTCAGAGTCTGATCGGTTATCTTCCCCAGGAGTTCGGAACGTACGAGGGGATGACGGCGTACGAGTTCCTCGAGTACCAGGCGATGCTCAAGAACATTCTCGACCGCGAAGAGCGTGCGAATCGAATCGATTACGTGCTCGGGGCGGTTCATATCGAAGAGCACAGGGACGAGAAAATCGGCTCGTTCTCGGGTGGCATGAAGCAGCGGATCGGAATCGCCCAGACACTGCTTCACCTGCCGCGCATACTAGTTGTCGACGAGCCAACGGCGGGACTGGACCCGCGGGAGCGCATCAGGTTCAGGAACCTGCTCGTGGATCTCAGCCGCGAGCGGATCGTTATCTTCTCCACGCACGTCATCGAGGATATCAGCAGTTCCTGCCGTCTCGTTGCCGTTCTGAACAGGGGAGAACTCCGCTACCTCGACTCACCGGTGAAGATGACGGAGATCGCGCGCGGGCACGTGTGGCAGTTCGGCGTACCGCTCGCGGAGTTCGATGATATCCGCAAAAAGCACTTCCTTGTCCATCACATGCGCGATGGGGACCGTATCAGGGTGCGCTGCCTCGCCGAATACAGGCCTGTCGCGTACGCACAGCCCATAGACCCGACGCTCGAGGATGCCTATCTCTGGCTGCTGAGGGAGGATACACGATGACGCCGGCGGTACGCGGGTTCATGCCGCGAACGGAACAGTGGAAAGGTGCAGGAACATGACTGTCAGGCAGCGGTTGGCCAACGCGGCGGACATGCTCGTGAAGATGAGCAGGTACAATCTGAAGATCATCTTCGCGAACAAATTCATCTTCTTCCTGATCGCCGCCGTGGCGTTCTACCTGCTTGTCACCCTGATCGACTTCTTCAGCTCCGATCCCGACACGTCGGAGGGTTCCGTCTTCTACATGCTGCTTTTTCCCGGCCTGCTTCTCGTATTTTATCCCACGGCGTTCGGGATACAGAGCGACGTCGACGTTCAGATGATCGAGATCCTCTTCGGCATCCCGAACTACCGTTACAAGGTCTGGCTCGTGCGAATGGCCCTGATATACGTCCTGGTCTTTGTCATGATGGTACTGCTCTGCAGCTTGAGCTCGCTCGCGATCGCGCCCGTTCCCATATTCAGGATGGTCTTTCACCTGATGTTCCCCATTTTCTTTCTCGGGAGCCTGGCATTCATGGTTTCGACGGTCGTGAGGAGCGGCAACGGGACGGCCGTCATCATGGTGATCGTCGGGCTCGCGTTCTGGATCAGCGCCGGCGTGCTCGAGTACAGCAAGTGGAACATCTTCCTGAATCCGTTCTCGATACCGTCCGAGGGGAACGAGGCGATATGGGGCGGCGTGATCCTGCACAACCGTCTCTACCTCCTTGCGGGAATTGTGCTTTCGATCCTCCTGGGACTGTATAATATGCAGAAACGGGAGAAGTTCATATAACTTCGCCGCCCTTTAGCAGACACTGATAGATTGAAGAATGAATATAGTGCAAGGTATTTTGTAACAATTCCTTGACATAGTATTTGTGTTATATTATATTCTTCGTAAATTGCCTGACAGACAATTAACTAATAAGATAATGAAACGTGGGAAGACAGAACTCGGGTCTCTCGAAATGCAGCTGTTGGCCTTCGTCCAGCTTCGAAAGAAGGATATTCTTTATACAGGAGAACTGTACCCGGTCTTGGGCATCAGTCCAAAGCAAGAGCGGGAATTGCTCAGCCGGATGGGAAGATCGGGACTGATCATCCGGTTAAAACGAGGTGTTTATCTTGTCCCGCCTCGTATGCCGGCTGGGGGCCAATGGGTTGTAGGTGAGTATTACATTCTATCCAAGCTGATGCCGGTACTGGAAAGCAAGTATCAGGTTGGTGGACCAAACGCTTTCAATTTTTATGGGTATGAGGATCAGGTACCTAACCGTATCTATGTCTACAATAGCCGGATTTGGGGGGAAAGGAATATTGGTGGCGTTGAATTTGTATTCATTAAAACATCTGCCAGCCGGTTGGGAGCAACCGGCAAGTTCAAAACGCCGGATGGAGTAGAGGCCATTATCACTACCAGAGCAAGGACCCTGCTTGATGCCGTATACGACTGGCCTCGATATAACACTATCCCAAGAGCCTACAGTTGGATTGCCTCAAGTATTGAAAAAGTACCCGGGCTTACCGAAAAACTGCTTGGGGCCACTCTCAAATATGGGAACAAGGGAACAACGCGACGCATTGGCTATCTCCTTACCTTGTGCGGAATTGAAGATGCAAAGCTCGTAAGTTTGAAGCGTAGACTTGGATCCTCGAAATCGCTGATCCCTTGGATACCAGGTCAGGAGACAAAGGGCAGAATTAATAGAGATTGGGGATTGATCATCAATGGCAGAATCCCGGAGCAGTCAAATCTCATTACATGAAGATACTGACTTTTTCCGTGAAGCAGTTCTGTATACGGCGGGTCAGACGGGGTTGAATGCAGGACTGGTTGAGAAGGATTATTATTGCTCGATATTGCTTATCTATTTATACGAAGAAAGGGATACTCCGCTGGTATTCAAGGGGGGAACGAGTCTCGGAAAGATCCACGCCGATTTCTACCGGTTGAGCAAGGATCTCGACTTTGTAATTTCAACACCTCCCGAGGCTACGCGTTCAGAACGCAGTAGAAGTATTTCCCCCGTTAAAGAACGCCTGTCCGGAATACACAAGGAGATTTCAATTTTTAAGATGCCGGAAGGGGTGAAAGGATATAACAATTCCAAACAATACATTGCCCATGTCACCTATAGTTCTAATGTCGCCATATCCTACAAACCCGCCAAGATCAAGATTGAAGTGGGGCTGCGGGAATCGCTATTGGTGCCGCCTGTCCGCAAAACAGTCCGAACACTTCTTATTAATCCATTCAGTAAATATCCTGCTATCCCTGAGTTCAGGGTGACGACACTTTCGCTGGAGGAAACCTACGCCGAAAAATTCCGAGCAGCATTGACACGAAGCGAGCCGGCAATACGTGACTTTTACGATGTTGATTATGCAGTAGCAAAACTCGATTTGGATATCAAGGAACGTCGATTTTCGGAGCTTGTCATGAAGAAATTGAAAGTTCCGGGTAATGATCCGATGGATATATCTCGAACCAGGAAGGCAAAATTAGAGGCTCAGTTGAATACGCAGCTGAAACCGGTATTGAGACAGCGGGATTTTGAAAATTTTAATCTCGACCGGGCATTTGAGCTCGTAGCTGAAATGGGATCCAGGATCAAGAAATCAGGATAGAACATTAGATTGACCATCGAAGATATACGGTTACTCTTCTCTTGTGGTTATAATAAAATCCTTCGGAATATAGGCTGGGAAAACGTCAACCTGCCGCCACCTCACTGCCCGAAACAGCTGACAGGCAATACACGCAGAACAGGTGAAAATCTCTTTACTTGAGGAATTTCCTACCGATAAAGCAGGCATGGGGTTTTACCGCAAGGATCGAAGGGGAAGTACGATCTGCGGAAGAGGTATGTTATGTAAAGACTTGGAAGTGTAGGATCTATACTTTGGATTATAGAGATACCGTAAAAAAGATGATTCTGGCGGCAGCGCTTGCGGTGGTTCCCGCGGTTCTTGCCGGCGCCACATATGTTGAAGAGAGCCATTCGGTTGAGGGGAACCATTACAGAATCGGTGTCCTTGCCAAGCGCGGCGTTGAAAGGTGCATGGAGAAGTGGGGGCCGACAGCCGATTACCTGACAGGCGAGATTCCCGGCTGTTTCTTCACGATCGTTCCATTCGGTTTTGACGAGATCTATCCGGCCGCCCGGCGGGAAGCGGTGGATTTCATCCTGGCTAATTCCTCCTTCTACGTGGAGCTGGAGCTGAACCACGGAGCAAGCAGGATAGCTACGTTGAAAAACCTCCGTATTGGCAGGGTATTTACGAGCTATGGAGGGGTGATCTTCCGCAGGGCCGGCCGCACGGATATCGAGAAGATAGACGATATCGAAGGGAAGACCTTCATGGCTGTGGACGAAAGGTCCTTCGGCGGCTGGCTGGCCGTATGGCGCGAGCTGAAAGAGTACGGGATCGACCCATACAGCGACCTGGCCGGTCTGAGCTTCGGCGGCACTCATGACTCGGTCGTCTATGCGGTGCGGGACGGTATTGTGGATGTCGGCTCGGTGCGGACCTACGTCCTGGAACGTATGGCTTCGGAGGGCAGGATCAGCCTGGATGATTTCAGTGTGTTTCCACACAGTGTGTTCGGTGATAACCATTGTCACTATCCTTTCCATCATTCCACGCGCCTGTACCCCGAATGGCCGTTCGCCAAGGCCGGGCACACATCCGATGAGCTGGCCGAAAAGGTAGCTGCCGCCCTGCTGAAGATGCATGCTGACTGCCCGGCCGCCGAGGCCGCAAGATGCGCCGGCTGGACGATCCCCCACAATTACCAGCCTGTGCATGACTGCCTTAAAGCTCTCCGCACCGGTTCTTACGAGGATTACGGCAGGGTGACCGCACGTGATATGTTCCGGCAGTACTGGCCCTGGTTTCTTGGCGGTCTTGTATTCGTGCTCCTGATTTTACTGGCAGAGGTCCATGTGATGCGTCTCAACAGGAGGCTTCACGTACTCATGGAAAGTCAGGCGGGGGAGATCGCCGAGCGCAAGCGTGTGGAAGAGAGGTTAAAAAAAACCACCAATTTGCTGCAGAGTATCATGGATAGCTCTTCCGATACAATTATTATAGCAACCAGCGCCGATGGGGTTATTACCGGCTGGAACGAGGGAGCCAAGAGGTTATTAGGTTACGAACCTGAAGAGGTGATGGGCAAAGAAGATATTCGTATATTTCACTCCGATGAATACCTGGAATCTGGAACAATCGAGCCGAATATCGAGGAAATGAAAGCCACTGGAAAATCCCTGATGGAAGAGCTCGATTATGTTGTCAGAAATGGAAGAACCTTTCCTGTCAGCCAGGTTGTTGCCCCGCGTTTCGGCGAAGATGGTGAGTTCATAGGTATGCTTGGTATTGCCACCGACATCACCGAGCGCAGACAGCAGGAAGAAGCGCTGAAGAGCTCGGAGATGAAATACCGCGATCTGGTCGAAAACCTCGAAGAAGGAATAGCAAAAACCGACGAAAGGGAGAATTTTACATTCGCCAATAGAGCGGCAGCCAGGATGTTTGGATTTTCAGACAGTAATGAACTGATCGGAAAGAATCTTAGGGAATTCACAACACCGGAGGAATACCAGAGGATCCTTGAACAAACTTCGCGCAGACGATCCGGGAAATCAAGCAGATACGAACTGACCATCATCGGACAGGACCGAACGCGCAGAGTCATCGAGGTAACGGCAAGTCCCATTACGGGAAATGATGGAAAATATCAGGGAGCCCGTGGAATATTCAATGATATCACCGAGCGCAAGCGGGCCGAGGAGGCGCTGCTGCGTTCCAAGCAGGGGACAGAGGAGATCAACAGGGAGCTCGAGGAGACCGTCGAACAGGCCAAACAGTATGCCCTGGAGGCCGGGGCGGCCAACGTTGCCAAGAGCCAGTTCCTGGCCAACATGAGCCACGAGATCCGAACTCCCATGAACGGCGTTATCGGCATGACGGGACTTCTGCTGGACACAGACCTGACCCCGGAGCAGCGCGATTATGCCGAGACTGTCAGGATCAGCGCGGATTCCCTGCTGACGATTGTCAATGGCATCCTGGATTTCTCGAAGGTCGAGGCCGGGAGGCTGGAGCTGGAGATCCTGGACTTCAACCTGCGCGCTATTCTGGATGAGATGATCGATCATCTTGCGCCGAAGGCCCAGAAGAAGGGTCTGGAGTTCATCCGCCTTATCGAGCCGGATGTGCCGCTGCTTCTCAGGGGCGACCCGGGCCGCCTGCGCCAGGTGATCATCAACCTGGTGGACAATGCCGTCAAGTTCACCTCCGTGGGGGAGGTGGCTTTCCGTGTGAGCATCGAGGGCGAGGACGGCGACCGGGCCACGTTGCGCTTCGAGGTCAGCGACACGGGGATAGGGATTCCCGAAGACTGTCTGGATACTATCTTCGAGGCGTTCACACAGGCGGATGCGTCCACGAAGCGAAAATTTGGCGGGACCGGACTGGGTCTGACTGTCTCGAAACTGCTTGCTGAGATAATGGACGGCCGGATCGGCGTTAAAAGCGTCGAGGGGGAGGGATCAACTTTCTGGTTCACGGCGGCACTGGAGAGGCAGACGACGCGCGAGGAACCGGCCGGTGAGCCGCTGACGGATTTTAAAGGGGAGCGAATTCTCGTTGTTGACGATAATGCTACGAACCGGCGCTGGCTTACGATTCTGCTGGATGCCTGGGGCTGCCGGCATGACGAGGTTCCCGACGCCGGGTCAGCCCTGCAGAAGCTGCGCGAGGCGGTGGACGCGAAGGACCCCTTCCGCATTGCGCTGCTGGATATGCAGATGCCCGGCATGGACGGGGAAACGCTGGGCGGGAAGATAAAGGAATATCCCGCGCTCTGTGAAACCTGCCTGGTCATGATGACATCCATCGTTGAGCGTGGGGACATCGCCCGGCTCGAGAAGGCCGGTTTTTCCGCATACCTGAGCAAGCCCGTCAAACAATCGATCCTCCATGATTGTCTTGCAGCCGTACACAGCGGGGACCGGTATCCTTCAGACGGATCCGCAAAAAGCATTGTTACCGTACACTCCATTGCCGATGCCGGGCGGCGCTGGGTCCGGATTCTCCTGGTCGAGGACAACATGGTCAATCAGAAGGTTGCCATGGCCATGCTGAAGAAGCTTGGATACCGCGCCGATGCTGTGGCAAACGGCCTGGAGGCGGTCAAAGCCCTGGAATTGATTCCCTACGATCTTGTACTGATGGACTGCCAGATGCCGGAGATGGACGGCTATGAGGCCACGGGAGTCATCCGTGATCCCGGATCCCGTGTCCTCGCCCACGATATCCCCATAATTGCGATGACCGCCCATGCCATGAGGGGTGACCGTGAGAAATGTCTGGAGTCCGGCATGGACGACTACATCTCCAAGCCGGTCGATCCGCAGGCGCTCGCCGGTGTGATGGAAATGTGGCTCCCGGTGCCGGAAACATTGCCACGGTAGCTGATAAAAACCCGTAACAAAAACATGCTTTATCTCGTCCCACGGTACATGGTACGATACCGTCTCGTCTCGAATCGGATGGTCCGGTCCTGTATCAAGGAGGTTTTCAGTGAAATTCACGTCACTTCTAGTGGCGGCCGCCGTCATGGTGCTGCTCGCCCCGGCGTGTGTCATGGCCGACGAGGGTATGTGGTCCCTCGAAGAGCTCGATAAGAGCATGGTGAAGAAAATGCAGGCGATGGGGCTCGAGCTTTCAGCGAAGGAGATCTATGACGGCAAGGGGGGAGGTATCGCGTGCGCGATCGTGAGTCTCGGTGGAGGGACCGGCTCGTTCGTCTCCCCGAAGGGTCTCATTTTGACCAATCACCATGTTACCTTCCAGGCTCTCCAGCGGACGAGCTCTACGGAGCGTAACTACATCGCCGACGGGTTTCATGCAGCAAGCTTCGAGGACGAGATCCCCGCGCCGGGATACCATGCGTACGTGCTGCTCTCGGTAAAGGATGTCACGAAGAAGATGCTCAAGGCGGTCAGGAAAGGTATGAGCCCCATCGAGAGGAACAAGGCGATCGAGATGCGCACCAAGGAGATCGTGGCCGGGGCCGAGGAGGGCCGCGACGTGAGATGCCGTGTCGCCGAATTCTACAGCGGCAGTCAGTACAAGCTTTATACATATTTCGATATCAAGGATGTGCGGATCGCCTTTGCCCCGCCCGCGTCGATCGGGAACTACGGCGGGGACATCGATAACTGGATGTGGCCGCGCCACACGGGTGACTTCTCGTTCCTGCGCGCCTATGTAGCGCCGGATGGAAGCTCGGCGGAACACGCAGAAGAGAACGTGCCGTACGAACCGTCTTTATTCCTTCCTGTTTCCTCGAAAGGCATTCAGGGGGACGATTTCACGATGATCATCGGGTTCCCCGGCCAGACGATGCGGTACCGGAGCTCCAACTCGATCGCCTACAATCAGGATTTCAGCTATCCGAAGCGGATCGAACTGTTCGGCGACCTGATCGATATTTTCCAGGAAGCCGCCGGGGCGGACCCGTCGGTGGCGATAAAGGTCGCCGGCCTGGACCAGATGCTGAACAACTCGATGAAGAACAACGAAGGGATGCTCGAGGGATTCGTCAAGACCGGTCTGCACCGGGTCAAGCTCGACGAGGAGAAGGCATTCCTGGCGTGGCTCGACGGGAATCCGAAGATGAAGAAGAAATACGGCGATATTCTGCCCAGGATCACATCGCTGTACGGGAAACTCCATACGTACCGCGAAAAGAGCATCGTCAGCCGTTTCATGGGCTTCGGGTGTCAGATGGTGCGTGCCGCTTCTATCATTTACCGGTGGAGTGGGGAGAAGGCAAAACCCGACATGGAGCGCGACCAGGGTTTCCAGGAGCGGGACGTCCCGAGGCTGGAGCAGGGCCTCAGAATGATCGATATGAGCTTCGACCTCGAAACCGACAAGAGGGCTCTCAAGTATTTCATGATGCGGGCGCTGGATCTCCCGGAGCAGCAGCGGATCGAGGCTCTCGATGCCATGCTCGAAGGCGTGACCGGGTCCGAGGTCGAGCCGGCTCTCGATGCGCATATCGATGAGCTCTACGCCAACACGAAACTGACCTCGGCCGAAGAGCGTATCAGGATGTTCGGCCTTTCCCGCGAGGAGCTCATGAAGGAGGGGGACTACTTTATCAGGTTAATGGCGGACTTCGAGAAGGAACGCAAGGAGATAGAGGAGATGGACAGGGCCTTTAGCGGCGCGATCACCGAGCTGCGCCCCCGTCTCATCGAGGCATACCGGAAATGGCAGGGCGGCAACCTCTATCCCGACGCGAACGGCACGATGCGCCTCACCTTCGGGACGGTGACGGGCTACTCGCCGCGGGAGGCGATCTACTATGATTACATCACGACGCTCGACGGCATCATCGAGAAGCACACCGGGGAGGAACCGTTCGACTGCCCGGAGAGGCTTATCTCCCTGTACGAGAATGATGATTTCGGACCGTACGCCGATGAGGATCTCGGTGTCGTCCCCGTCGATTTCCTCACGACCTGCGATATCACAGGAGGCAACTCGGGAAGCCCAATCATGAACGGGCGGGGCGAGGTGATTGGTGCGGCGTTCGACGGCAACTACGAGAGTATCTCGGCCGACTACCTGTTCGATGAGACTCTCACGAGATGCATCAACGTCGATTCAAGGTATATCCTGTTCGTTCTCGACAGGTTCAGCGGGGCCCGGAACCTGCTCGACGAGATGACGATACACTAGCCCGGCCGCCGCGGCCGGCCGCGGCGCCGGGCCAGTATTACAGCCGACATTCAACGGGCGGGATGGACATGTCGATCATTCCGCCCGTCCTTCATACGGCACGGGGATGAAATGGATGAATTGTTCGCAACGCTTACGGCCGTGGCATGGGCGCT